>DATMQC010000216.1:0-16182 GCA_035567275.1 Chthoniobacterales bacterium
TTTCAAGAAGGATCTCCGCCCCCCTTGCTCCGGGTCGTGGTTCGACAGTCGTAGCCATAGAAGTCGAGGTTTATTCAACGTTCCCTGAACTGCTGTGGCTAACGAACGATAGAAATGTTTCGATCGCCAGTGCAAACTTCGAGTAGATCAAATGCCGCCGCCAGCGGCCGATTTGCGATGGCACGAATTCAGCGCTTGAGTGAGCCGATGGCGAATCAAAAGCTTCTTGCGCTGGCTCTCGATCTCACCCGTCGAGCTCCTCGTGGCGTTCTCGCTCCGCTGGGCGTCTACGGTGCTGTCGTTGCCCGGATGGTCGATAAATGCCGGGCCGAACAGGCAGGCACGCCTGGATCATACCATTACAATTGTCCGCTGGACCGCGCCTTCTTCCGATTCGCGGGAATTGAGGCCGAAGACCTCCAAAGGTTTGTTGCCACCGGTGCAGGGGACGAGGAAATAGCCAGTTGGATAGAAGAAAATTCCCGGGTTAAGGACATGGACCGCATTCGTTCCTGGTCACGCCGATTTCGGTTTAACCCGATCGTGCTAATGCTTCAAATCGACGACTGGATGCACAATCGTCGGAACAGGGCCAAAGCTCGTCCGAGCACTACCGGCTAAGCCAGCGTTCACAAATAGCTGCGGCTTTGTGACTTGTGCGAGGAACTTGGAATGGATCCGCGCGATTTGTAACCCACGGTAGGGGCAGATCTCCGAGCCGCCCGCCGAGAATAGCGTCCTTGCCTTACGAGTTTGCCTCGTTAGACCGGCCGGCTCGGAGATCCGGCCCTCTCTCGCCAGCCTGCCAAAAATCGCTTCCACCACCAGTTCCCGGAGAGTGCCGCAGAGCGAAGACCGTCCTCCCGTCACGGCTCCATCGGAATGACTCACGGATAGCTGCCGTGATATATTGTTTGGCGACGTCTACCGCTTGCCGAAGCGGCAGATTCAGAGCCAGGTTTGCTGCAATTGCCGCCGAATACGCGCAACCCGTTCCATGAGTTGAAACTTTCCGCTGGTAAGCCGCGGAAAAGCCGCGCATGCCCTCGCGATCAACGAGTAGGTCGGTCGCTTCTGCCATCTGCAGATGGCCTCCTTTTAACAAAAACGGGATCCGATATTTTTGATAAAGTTCGGTGGCACCGTCGCGCATTTCATCGAAGGACTTAAGCTGGCGGTTGAGCAGGACCGAAGCTTCATCAAGATTTGGAGTCACGATGGTTGCCAGCGGAAACAGGCGTGAAGCATACTCTTCGATCGCGCGGGGTTGGATCAATGCTTCGCCGGAGGTGGCAATCATGACCGGATCAACGACAACCATCGGTCGCTCTCGAGGCTCGAGGGCTTCGAGCATATCGCAGATCAAGTCGATGATTTCGGCCGAGTAGAGCATGCCGGTTTTGATTACGGCGATCGGATAATGAACAAGGTTGAGAGCCAATTGTCTGCGGATCATTCCCAGATCGATTGCCTGGATGGACGAAACAATGCCCGGGACTTCGGCAACGACGCATGTTACGACCGTTAGAGCGTATACGCCAAAGTGCGAAAAGGTTTTTAAATCCGCCTGGATACCGGCCCCTGAGGAGCTGTCCGATCCGGCGATTGTAATGGCTGCAGGTGTTTCCATAGAAAGAGACTTTTCATTGGATGTGACCCAATATAGACTGGTGAATTCCGTGTTTCGCGAACTGACCGATCTCCGCGTGACGATCGACAAGCTCGTCTATGTGCCAACGCTCGAGGCGCCGCCAGACAGGCCATATCCTTTTGTCTATTTCATTACGATCAATAATCAATCATCCGAAACGATCACCATCAGGGGCCGGAAATGGGTTATCACCGATCAACTTGGACAAAAGATCGTAGTGGAAGGAGACGGCGTCGTCGGCGAATTTCCGCGCCTTCGGCCCGGCGAACGGTTTTCCTACAATAGTTACCACGTCATTGGCACCGACAGCGTGGCCGAGGGTGCGTTTATCGGAATTTCAGATCAGGGCAAGCCGTTCATCGTCCGGATACCACGATTCGAAATGCAGGTGCCTACCTAGCGCGGAGGCGCCTGTTTAAGGACCTGCTAACCCGCAATGCGCGCGCCGCCTCTTAAAGCGCGTAATTTTTGCGGGTTAGGCGCAAACCAGCAGATCGACATTTACGTCATGTTCTTCGCGGGGGATATTCGGGATAACTTGAAAATCGAAGCAGACACCAATTTTGATTGCGTCAGCATGCGCCGTCTCAAGAAATCGATCGTAAAACCCAGCTCCTTGTCCCATGCGAATCCCTGTCTGGGTGAACGCCAAACCGGGGAGGACGATGGCGTCGAGGTGTTGCACACTTCGTTTTGAGTCAGGCTCGCGAATCCCGAATTTCCCCGGATGAAGTTCCAACAGGCTGGAGACCGCGAAAAAGAGCAGTCTGTCGCCGTGACACCGCGGATAAGCAAGGATCCGATCTTTCGAAAGATCCTGTTCCCACAAGAGGTCCAGGTCCGGCTCCGTGGGTCTCGGAGCAAACAGTGCAATGCTTTTTTTGCCGGCCAGGAGTCGGGCGAGCTCCTCGCAAATCTCGATAGATCGCTGTCTTCGATCTTCTAAACTTAGCTCTCTCAGCCGTTGCCTGATCGATTTCCTCAATCGCGATTTCTCAGAAAAATTTGATCCGAAGTTTGCCATTTTCTTACGATTGAATCATGACTCATCTGCAACCAGTTTTGCTTTTTAAGGATTCTAGCCGTGTCTCGATCCGCCAGAAATATTGAGCATCGCGTAAGTCTGAAGCCCGGCAAGGGATGGCTGCAACGTAACTTCATCACCCAGGTCTATTTACCCTCTCTTTTCACCCGTCGAAAAGGGACGGCGCATTTACCGGAATTTCCTGAGCTTGCCCCGGACGATATTTGCCTGACCTGGATCGGTCACTCATCTTTTTTGATCCAGTGGCGGGGATTGAATATCGTGGTGGATCCGATCTGGTCTCTCTGGCTGAAAATCGTCAAACGCATTCGTCGCCCAGGATTCCCATTGAAACATCTCCCCGCGATCGATCTTGTGCTCGTGACGCACGCTCATTTTGACCATTTGGATCGGAGAACTTTGCGAAGAATTGCCGCCTGGCAGCCCATTGTTGTTCCGCGCGGGGTTGGGAATCTGGTGCATGATCTTGGGTTTAATCGAGTACACGAGCTGGAACCGTGGGAGTTTCTGCGCATCAGAGATGTCCAGATCACTCTCACGCCCTGCCACCATTGGGGAGCTCGAGTGCTCCACGATTCGCATCGAGGCTTTGGTGGGTTTCATCTAAAGCTTGGGCCAAGAACGATCTTCCATTGCGGAGACAGCGCTTACTTTTCGGGTTTTTCCGAGATCGGCGAGCGTTTGCGGACTGAAATCGCGTTGATGCCCATTGGCGCTTATGATGCGCCCAGTCGCCGAGAAGTGCACATGAATCCGGAGCAAGCGGTGAAAGCGTTCGCCGAACTCCGGGCAGACATCATGATCCCGATGCACTACGGATCTTTCCGGTTGAGCTTTGAGCCTCCGGAAGAACCTTTACGCCGCCTGAAAGCCGAAGTACGCAAATACGATATGGAAGGCAAAGTCGTCGTTTTGGAAGAAGGAGTTCCGACGGTTTTTCGAGATGACTCCTTGCTGAATCACAGCGAACCGCACTAGAAGGGCTACTTTCTGACACGCGACAAGACGCTGGTTTTCACTTCCTCTTGAATCTGTCCAACTTCTTCCGATTTCCGATTGCAGAGTACCGCTGCGACGAGCGTCTCCCCGCGACGATAACGCGCGATAAAATTTCGCTTCTCTCGCGAGCCTTCGATATCGGCAAGAAAATGAGGGGTACTGAAGTCGCCGACGAAATCGAAATGCATGCCCAGCACACTACTTGAACAGGTCGGGAGCGCTTCAAATTTCTGTCGCTTCCTGCCTGTCATATTTGCGCCGGCAGTCAAACCTTGCGCACGCGCCATTTCGACATTGGTGACTCGCCGTGCGCCTCCGTAGACGCGATTGGGGTAAAGCGCAATATCTCCTACCGCGTAGATACCTTTCTCGTCCGTCTCGAGATATTCGTTTACCGGACAACCGTTCGGGCTGCTCAAAGGGGTATTCGCGACCAGTTGCAGATTTGGCTCTGTGCCCACAGCCACAATGGCGAGCCCGGCGGGGAATCGTAGCCCGCTCTTGGTCTGAATATTTTTGATGACCGTTTTGCCCTCGAATCCATTCAGATTCTCGTTGAGCAGCAGTTGAATTTCAGACGCCTGGTATTGATCGGTCAACCATTGCGCCGTTGCCGGATCGAGCAATTCTTGCCAAATAACTCGGTCGCGACTGAGGAGGCTTAGCTTGGCGCCTGAACGCAGCAGAGAAGAAGTGATCTCGGCGCCAAGGAAGCCGGAGCCGACGACAACGACATGTTTTTCGGAAAGCAGAATTTCGCGAATCGCCAACGCATCTCGATACCCTCGCAGATAGACGACATTGCCCAGATTTGCCCCGGCCACTTGTGGCCGCCTTGCGCGGCTGCCGGTTGCGATGCAAGCCTTCCGAAACTCAATGGTTTGCCCGTTTTCGAGGACCGCCAGCCGCCTTTCGATATTCAATTCCCTGACCAGCGTGCCAAGGCGCAGCTCAATGCCTTTCTTCCTGTACCAATCCTCGGATTTCTCGGCTAGCTTATCGATTGAAGTATTGGGATCCCTGAGAAACGACTTGGAAAGGGGGGGACGCTGATAGGGGACATAAGCCTCGTTGCTGACGAGCGTTACCGAGCCCTTCTGGTCATATTGACGCAGCGCGTCACAGGCACTGGCGCCGCCGACGCCGCCGCCGACAATCAGATAATCACGTTGGATCATGCTTCATGCGCACTATAAAGACGCGGTGAGTGTTTCTCGAAGAAAATTTGTGCAACTACATTGTAGTGAACGAACCCAAGTCTCTTGCACAAGTGGCGGCGGCTCAGCGGGAGCTTCGCCCTACCAGACCACATTTTCTCGCAGCCGGGGGCAGGTAGGGCGAGCCTCCCGGCGAGCCGCGTTTTCATCTCGAGGTGTTCACCCAATTCTAGCCGGGACTGGCAAATCGATTACCGAACTTCCGCTGCAGCCTTTGGCGAATGCGCTCGAATGCATCCGCGCCTACAAATTCGACGTAAGATAAAACTCCGCCTCGCGCCGGCGGATAGCTCCATCCGAGAACCGAGGCAAGATCGGCGATAGCGGGATCTTCGATGATCCCTTCGTACAAGGCGTGCGACGCCTCGACTGCCTGGGAAACGAAGAGACGTTGCTCGATTTCCATTGGGACTGGGTCGGTGGGCGAGGGAGCATACACATGCTTCAGATCCGGCCAATCTACCCTGTCGTATTTTGGGTCGTAATCGTAGATCCCAGCTCTTGTTTTTCGTCCGAGCCGCGAGCGCATCGTGAATTGCCTCAGAATTTCCAGCGATTCCGGCGCCTCTCGTGCCATTCCGCGGCCGTGGTTCGACAGACTGTCAAAAATATTTGCCAACAGGTCCAACGACGTGAGATCTGCTACAGTGAGTGGGCCAAGAAGCATGCCGGCGTTCTGCGCAACGTTGTCGATGAGCCAGGGTGAGATCCCCTCGCGCAACATCAAGAGCGCTTCCTGAATATAGGCCATAACGACTCTGCTGGTAAAGAAGCCGGGGCCATCCCGAACAATGATCGGTGTCTTGCGCATCAACCCCGCTAACTGAAGGGCGCGAGCAACTGCCTGGGTTGAAGTTCTCTCTCCTTTTACTATCTCGAGCAGTTCCATGCGGTCCGCGGGCGCGAAAAAGTGAGTTCCGAGAAAGCGCTCTGGATTGCTGACAGCTGTCGCTAAATCAGAAATCGGCAGGGTAGTTGTGTTTGACGCGAGTGCAGCTTCAGGATCGACAACGGCGGATATTTCGGCCAGCGCGGCTTTCTTCAAATCGGAGCGCTCATAGATCGCTTCGACAACAAACTCGCATTGAGCGAGAGCATCGATTGACGTCGACGCGTGGATGAGCTCCGAAAAGTCGCCAGGCTGGTCAACAGCGATCACTCCTGTGCCTGAACCCGGTTTTGCCAGCTTTCCTATCCGTTCAAGAGCTCGGTCAAGCGGAGCTTGAGCGGTGTCCACGAGAATGACATTACAGCGCGAACGCGCTGCTGCGCACGCGATACCTGTCCCCATCACACCCGCTCCAAGGACTCCGATACGGTTGAATCGGTTCGCCGTTCTGGTCACTCTGCTGAGGGCGCGCGGTCGCGTAACGCGGAAAATCTTTACCCGATTATTGGTCGATCCAGAGAAACGAACCGATGACCATGCCTCTGCCTCCAGGCGAACGCCCGAATCAAATGAGCGCTCGAGTCCCTCCTGGAGACATCGTAAAATCGCTGTCGGCGCTGCTTCTTCCGGGGTGACACGCTCGCGAAGCCGGAGATAAATTTTTTCCAGGATTGAGCGATTTGCGGGCGCTTGCGAGTAAGTAGCCTCTGCCACGTTCGAGGCTCGATCCCATGGCTGCCTGTAGCCGGGGGAATTAGTAGCCCATTCCGTTGCCGATTCGCGTATTCCGCCGCCCGCAAGATAAAACAGACCCGTTGCGGCAAGTTCAGGAATCGTCAAACTCTCGCCTTGCAGCAGAATTCGCGCGGCAAGCTCTATCCCCACAAGTCGAGGCAGCCTTTGACTTCCACCCAGGATCGGCATGAGGCCGTATCTGTTCCACGGAAAACAGAGGCTGACTTTTGCGTCGCTCGCAAAGCGAGCATGGCAGGCCAGCGCGATTTCAAATTGCAGAAGTCCGAGAGATTCCGGAACCAGAGCCACGACCGGAATGCGCTGCTGCTCCATTTTTCTGAGTGTTATCCGCAAACGACTTATCAATGAATCGTTATGCAGAATTTCGTCGACTTCCTTCAATTCTCCCTCCTCACGCGTGCGAAATTCGATAAGCACGACTTCTGCGCCCGGGCGAGCAAGCTCGTTTTCAAGCCTGTCGACGAATTCGATTCCCGCAGGTTGATCGCAAACAACCGAAGCGGTGGAGCCGTTGCTCATACGCTCCGGACAACAGTTGCGACCCCCATGCCCAAACCCGTGCACATCGTGATGAGTCCGTGCTCGAGGCCCCGCCGGTGCAACTCATCTACCAGTATTCCGACGAGAATTGCCCCTGTCGCGCCGACCGGATGTCCCATCGCGATGGAGCCGCCTGCGACATTTATGCGATCGAGTGGCACTCCCGTTTTTTCCATGAAATACAAAACTACGGAAGCGAAAGCCTCGTTAACTTCGAAAAGATCGATATCGCCAAAGCTTAGTCCGGCTCGATCGAGAGCTTTCCGCGCGGCGGCTGCCGGCGCTGTCAGCATGATGCAGGGATCGTCTGCCGCGCTTGCCGTAGCGACGATTCTCGCGCGCGGTTTGATTCCAAGCAAGCCGGCGGCACGCCTGCTTCCAAGTAGAACCGTCGCAGCGCCGTCAGCAATCCCTGAAGAATTCCCCGCGTGATGTACATGCCGAATCTTGGCCACCGACGGATAGCGAAATCGAATGTAATTTGCGTATTCTTTGCCGGCTTCCTCGAACGCCGGTCGAAGCACGGATAAGCTCGCGGCCGTCACATTTTCACGCACCAATTCGTCCTGGACCAGAATTAGGTTCGATGCACTATCCCGAATTGGAATGACAGACCTTGAAAACCAGCCTTTGCTCCACGCCATCGAGGCGCGCTGCTGGGACACAGCAGCCAGCGCGTCGACATCGCTCCTGGAATGGCCCTGTATAGTCGCGATCAGATCCGCGGAGAGCCCTTGTGGAATCTGAACTGTGCTGTCCTTGAAAGAAATGTCGGAGGCCATCGGACCTCCTGAGCCAAAAATCGAAACCAACGACAGCATTTCAACTCCCCCCGAAACGACGAGATCCGCCTGGCGGGCCATGATCTTGGCCGTCGCTACGTTGATCGCGTCCAATCCCGAGCCGCAGAAACGAGAGACCATGAGGCCTGGCGTATCGACTTTATAGCCCGCGTTCAGCGCCGCGGATCTTGCCAGATTGCCTCCCTGATCGTTGAATTGTTCACAACAGCCGACGATTACCTCGTCAGCCGAGTGTGCGACTGACGGATATCGACTATGCAACGCCTGCAGCAAGTAGGTCAATAAGCCGAGGGGTGATTGGGTGTGCAGCTTGCCTGCGGCTTTCCCGCGCCCGCGCGGGGTCCGAATAGCATCGTAGACAAAAACGTCAGCGAGAGAATCCATTGGGCTAGAGAAAAGGATCAGCCAACCTTACCCGGTTCGTCAAACTACAAGAAAGAGGTTCAGCGGGAGCTTCGCCCTACCGGGTGATGTTTCCCTGACAGGCATCGGTAGGGCGAGCCCCTGGCGAGCCGCTTCTCAGCGGGAGGCGCCTCAACTGACCTCGCCGAAGTCTTCGCCCTAGCGGGTGATGTTTCCCTGACAGGGATCGGTCGAGCCTCCTCGGGAGGCGCTTCTTGACTGACCAGGTTGGGCAACTCGCTACGCACCGCAGGCAAAAGACCAGCGAGAACTTGACATGGCTCGGTGCATGTGGCTCATTCCACGCTCTGCGCGAGCCAGAAATCGCCGTTGGTCCCTGGGTTCCGGCCGCTTGGTCTGTAACCGCACGCGCCAGGGGTAACCCGGCAGAGTGTTAAGAAATGCATATGCCCGTTCGTTTAGGACGTTTTGAAATGCCGAAGAGCCTCGCGAGGGACGAGGCCGTCGCCACCGAAACCTACGCTAAGTTCGTCGCTGAACCCTTCGAAGCAGGTTACGGCCATACCATTGGCAACTCGTTGCGTCGGGTCCTTCTTTCGTCCCTTGAAGGAGCCGCCATCACTACTGTGCGCATTACCGGTGCGCAACATGAGTTTGCCTCCCTTCCCGGTGTCGTCGAGGACGTCACCGATATTGTCCTGAATCTTAAGAAGATAAAATTCAGGGCGGTCGATCATGAGCCGCGTACAGTGAGCATCAATGTAAGCAAAGAGGGGCAGGTCACGGCGGGTGACATCCAGACCGTCCAGGGGATCGAGGTCCTGAATACGAATCAAGTCATCTGCACGCTCGACAAGAAACAGAAATTTGAGGCGGAATTTGATGTTCGGGTTGGTCGCGGATTTTTTTCCGGCGATGAGAATAAGCGTCTCGACATGCCGATTGGCGTTATTCCGATTGATTCGATTTTTTCGCCGGTAATTCGGGTCAAGTACAGTGTCGAAAACACGCGCGTTGGACAGCGCACAGACTACGATAAACTGATCTTGGAGGTCTGGACCGATGGCCGTATCACACCCGATGACGCACTCCTTCAGGCCTCGTCTATTTTGCGCCATCACCTCGACGTGTTTGTCAATTATGACGACAGTCAGGTGGAATTTGATGAAACGCCTGAGGAAGTGAGCCAGGAAAACACCCGGCTCAAGAAGCTGCTTAATATGAGCGTCAACGAGATCGAACTTTCGGTACGCGCAGCGAATTGCTTGAACAATGCGAACATCACTACCGTCGGGCAATTGGCGATGAAGACCGAAGCCGAAATGCTGAAGTACCGGAACTTCGGAAAGAAATCATTGAACGAGATCAAGGAAAAGCTGCAGCAGCTTGGTCTAAGCCTCGGCATGAAGTTCGAGACCGGTTTGGTCGAACCTCCGATGGGTGGAGAGCGAAGCGAGGAAGGCAAGCTTGTAAGTTTGTAAGGAGCTATGCGTCACGCGAAGAAGACAATCAAGTTGGGCAGGAAGGCAGAGCACCGGAATTTGTTACTGGCCAACCAGGTTTGCAGTCTCATCGAATACAACCGAATCAAGACGACCCTGGCTAAGGCAAAGGCTGTACGTCCTTACGCCGAAAAGATGATTACGCTTGCAAAACGGGGCGATCTTCACGCTCGCCGTGTGGCGCTCGCCTTTCTTCGCCAGGGAGAGGCGGTGAGGAAATTGTTTGGAGAATTGGGTTCGCGAACCGCCTCCAGGCAAGGCGGTTATTGCCGAATCGTGAAGCTTGGCCCTCGTCAGAGTGATTCTACTCCGATGGCGTATCTCGAATTTGTCGATCAGCCCGTTTCCGAAAGGAAATCCGAGCCGAAATCCGCGGCGGAGAAAAAGTAGGGGGCCGCAAGGGAGGCTTTGGACGAGACAAGTGGCTCCAAATGCAACCGATTACCGCCGATCGCAACCTCCCGGTAGGGCGAAGCTCCGCTGAGCCGCCGCCGAAAGACCGGAAAATGCGGCTCGCCGGGAGGCTCGCCCTACCGATCACGTGTCGGGGAGATGTCACACGGTAGGACGAAGCTCCGCTGAGCGTGCTCGGTTGGCTGGCCCGGTCGAATTAACTGTCGCCTGAAAATCTTTGCTGGGGGGCGTCCGCACCGTCGGCGCCTTGCACTAGGATCGGTTGAGAACGTCGAAAGCCTTCTTGATATCGTTAGGTCTGAGGATCATTAAGCCCTTCGGAGAGTCGGGCGCATTTGCGAAGTAGGCATATTCGATATTGACGCCCTCGCCAGCCAGCTTCTTTGCCAGTCCGGACAACGTTCCCGGCTTGTTGCCCTGAGTAACCATGAGGACCTCATTCTCTACGACCAGCGTACCGTGTTCTTCAAAGATTGAGAGCGCTCTCTTATGATCGCTAACCACCATCCGCACCACGGCGTGATCTACAGTGTCTGAAATCGTCAGAGCATAAATGCTAATGTTTTCGGCCGCCAAAGCATCACACACAGCCGCTAATGTTCCCGGTTTGTTTGCCAGGAACAGTGCAAGTTGAGTTGCGATTTGCATAACCTAACTCTTCGCAATCGTTTCTGCAGCCGTGGTTGAGGGGATTGCCGGCTTCGGCGCCGGCGGAAGATTGATCGGACGGATTCTCCAGAATTTGGACTCATATCGACTCCAGTCGCTCAAAATTTCCTTTGCCCGATCGCTTTCCGTCCGCTCCAGATGGAGGTAGACCAATTCCTTCACCGCAATGATGTCTTCTTCACGTTCGAGGCGCTCATTTGTCACTAGTTCACGATTCAAACCGATCGGAAACGAATCGTCCAAATCGAGAACGTATGCGGTGCCCCCAGTCATTCCCGCCCCAAAATTCTTACCGGTTTTTCCCAGGACGAGGACGCGTCCACCCGTCATGTATTCACAACCGTGATCTCCGACTCCCTCAATAACCGCGGTGACGCCTGAGTTTCGAACAGCAAATCTTTCACCCGCACGGCCGGCGGCGAAGAACATGCCGCCGGTGCCGCCGTAAAGACAAGTATTTCCTACGATTGAATTCTCGTGGGCGACGTACGGGCGGGTTATCGGCGGGCGCACCACGATTTCGCCTCCGCCCATCCCCTTTCCGACGTAGTCATTCGCTTCGCCGACAAGCGTTATCTTAACGCCCGGGCTCAAAAAAGCTCCCAGGCTTTGGCCCGCGCTTCCGCGGAGATTCAGTTCAATTGTCCCGTCGGGCAGTCCTTGCTCCCCCCAGAGATAAGCGATTTCACCCGACAGCTTGGTTCCGACGGCTCGGTTCGTATTTTTGACCCGATAGGAGAGAGCAAGCGGAAGCTGATCATTCACCGCCTCTCGGGCGTCCTGGAGAATTGAATCGTCAAGGCGCCGGCCCATAGGCGGATCGTTGCGATCCCAGGTGTTGTGGCGTGGTTGCGAATCATCCTCCTTGGCAACATTCACGAGCAACGGGCTGAGATTGAGCTTGTTAGCTTTCGGATGATCGGGGACTCTGCGCTGGCGCAGATACTCCACACGTCCGATTAAGTCCGTGAAATTTGCGAGACCCATCTCGGCCAAGATCTGCCGAACCTCCTGGGCAACACCATTGAAATAGTTGACGATATATTCGGGTTTTCCCTTGAACTTCGCCCTCAAGCGCTCGTCCTGGGTGGCTACCCCTACCGGGCAGGTGTTCAAATGGCACTGCCTCACATAGACGCAACCAGAGGCGATAAGCGCTGTCGTCCCAAAGTTAAACTCCTCAGCGCCGAGCAACGCCGCGAAGACAATGTCTTCACCCGTGCGCATACCACCGTCGGTGCGTAAGGAAACTCGATTCCGCAATCCATTAAGCATGAGGACCTGATGAGCTTCTGCTACACCGAGTTCCCAAGCGCTGCCTGCGTTCTTGATGGAACTGAGCGGCGAAGCGCCCGTTCCTCCTTCGTGACCGCTGATCAGAATGATGTCAGCGTGCGCTTTGGCAACCCCGGCGGCGATCGTGCCGACCCCGGCCTCTGCCACCAGTTTCACGCAAACTTTTGCCCGGGGATTGACCTGTTTGAGGTCGTATATCAGCTGGGCCAGATCTTCGATGGAATAAATGTCATGGTGCGGCGGCGGCGAAATCAACATCACTCCCGGAGTGCTTTTTCGGAGCCGGGCAATGAATTCGGTGACTTTATGGCCTGGGAGCTGACCTCCTTCGCCTGGCTTCGCGCCCTGAGCCATTTTGATCTCGATCTCTTTCGCGGTCGCCAGATAGGCGGCGGTGACGCCGAAGCGGCCCTGTGCAACCTGTTTGATCGCGCTATTTGGCCAATCTCCGTTTTTCCTTCTATGAAATCGTTCCGGATCTTCCCCGCCTTCACCCGAATTTGATTTGCCGCCGATCTGATTCATCGCGATCGCCAGGCATTCGTGCGCCTCAGGGCTAAGCGCGCCAAGTGACATCCCTGCGGTCGTGAAGCGCCGGCGGATCTCTTCGATCGGTTCGACCTCTGCGATCGGAATTGGTTCTTTCCCGGTAGGAACTCTCTGCAGAAGATCTCTCAGCGTGTTCGGACGAACCGCCTTCACCGCTTCTACGTAAGCCTTGTAGTCCTCCGGCTTGTTCGACTTCACGAACGTGTGGAAATTCTTTATGACCGGCGGGGTAATAGCGTGCTGCTCGCCTTGGCGTCGAAAGCGATAGTATCCCGGGTCGCCCAATTGGAGCTTCTCCCTTACTTCAAGTACCCCCTTCGCAAAGGCCATACGATGCCGTGCCAAGGTTTCGGCTGCCACATCCTCAAAGGTGATCCCCTCAATCTTGGAAGGAGTCCCAGTGAAACATTTTCCGATTAAGTCAGAATGAAGTCCGATAGCCTCGAAAATCTGGGCGCCGCGGTAGCTCTCAACAACCGAGATACCCATTTTGGACATGATTTTGAGCAACCCTTTTTCTACGGCTTGCTTGTAGATACGAATCGCTTTTGCATAGGAAACGCCTTCACCGAGGGCACCTCTTTCGATCAGTTCTCTGACAGTTTCGTACGCCAGATGAGGGCAGACCGCACTTGCTCCGTAACCTATGAGACAAGCGATCTGATGCACGTCTCGGGCCTCGCCCGTATCGCAAATGAGGCTGCATCGCATGCGCTTTCCCGCACGTGTCAAGTGGTGATGAACGGCGCCGACGGCAAGCAGCATCGGAATGGCGATATGCTCGCTATCGACTCCGCGATCCGAGAGAATGATGAGTCGGGCAGAGCCATCGATCGCCTTCTCCGCCTCCTGCGAAATGCGCGCTACAGCTTGCTTCAAGCCGGATTCTCCAGCTGCTACATCCCAGAGTACCGAAATCGTTTCGGCCTTGTGATCCGCATCGGGAATCGATCGAAGCGCATCCAGTTCATGCTCAAAGATTATCGGTGAATCCGAATGGATGAGCTTCGCATGTTCAGGGGTCTCACCGAGCAAATTTTTGCGCCACCCCATGATAGTCGCCAGCGACATCACCAACTTTTCGCGCAGGGGATCGATCGGAGGATTTGTGACCTGCGCGAAGAGCTGTTTGAAATACGTGTAAAGAAGCCTTGGCTGCTTGGAAAGCACTGCGAGGGGAGTGTCGTCGCCCATTGATCCGACGGCTTCCTGTCCGTCTTTCACCATCGGCTTCAGGACTAAATCGAGCTCTTCGCTGGAATATCCAAACGCCACCTGCCGCTGAGTAAGACCCAGGATATCGAATTCATCTTCAGGATCAGAGATCTCTTTGCCGGCGATCTCCTGCAGTCTGAGCAGATTTGAATTCACCCAGCTCAGATAAGGTTTTTGGATCGACAGCTGCTTTTTGATCTCAGGGTCGCGCAACAATTTTCCGGTCCGGGTATCGACAGCGATCATTTCCCCGGGAGCCAGCCGTCCTTTCTCAGTGACCTTTGCATCATCGAATTCGGTGCACCCAACCTCGGATCCCAGGCTGACAATGCCGTCCTCGGTAATCTTGTAGCGAGCCGGGCGCAGCCCGTTTCGATCCAGGCATGCCCCGGCGACAATACCGTTGGTGAAAACAAGAGCGGCGGGGCCATCCCAAGGTTCATTAAAGCATCGATGGTATTCATAGAATGCCTTCAATTCCGGCGTCATTTTCTCATCGGTTCGCCATGCGGGCGGCACAAGCATCGTCACTGCGTGCAAAATGTCGCGTCCGGACATCATGAGCATTTCAAGAGCATTATCCAAACTGGCCGAATCAGACCCTCCAGGCTGGATGATTGGCCTTAGAAGCTCAATGTCCTCGCCCCAGAAATCCGCTCGCAGTTCGGCTTCGCGGGCACGCATCCAATTTCGATTGCCACGAATCGTATTAATTTCGCCGTTGTGCCCCAGGACACGAAATGGCTGACCGAGCGGCCAGGTCGGGAAGGTATTTGTGCTGTAACGCTCGTGATAAACGCAGATTGCCGTTTCGTATTCGGCATTGCCCAGATCCCGGTAAAACTTCTCGAACGAGACGGCCGTCAAAAGGCCTTTGTAGACGATCACCCGATGCGAAAAAGAGGTGATATAAAAATTCTTGATGCGATCGAGTTGGACGCGCTTCTCGATTTCGTTTCTGGCCAAAAAAAGCCGGCGCTCGTACTCGTCGTCGCTCATTCCAGCAGGGCGGCCGATTAATACCTGCTCAATGCGGGGCATTGTGAGTTGAGCCTTCTCGCCAAGCACCATGATGTTCAGAGGCACTTCGCGCCATCCGAATTGAAAGAGCTCCCGCTGCTCCAAAACCTCCTCGATAATAGCCTTCGCCCGCGCCTGCGCATAAGCGTTGTCGTGCGGAAGGAACGCAAATCCGATACCCAGGTCCGAATCGCTATAGAGTGTGTGTCCGAGCTTCGCCACTTCCTTGCGAAAGATCTTGTAGGGAATCTGCGTCATGACTCCGGAACCATCTCCAGTCTTTGCGTCGGCGTCGATTGCTCCTCGGTGAGCCATATTGCAAACCGATGTCAGACCGTAACGGAGCACGCGATTCGATCGCTCGCCGTTGATTGCGGCGACGAATCCTACGCCACACGAGTCGTGTTCTTCCTCGGGTCGATAAAGCGAAATTGGACGCTCCTTCAGCATTTGAGTAATTGCGTCATTCATTGCGGACAACTGGGAGGTATAAGTTCAGGTCAATTCAAGACGACAATCGATAGCCCATTGACAAATTCTTGTCGCCCAAAAACAGTCCTTCGAATAATTTATGTCGCTTTTTGATTTCGGAATGGATGTCGAGAGCGAGTTCGCAATGACTGCCCAAGAGTCCGGTCCGAACCCAACAGGGGATAGTGCCATGAGAATTTTAGATCAGCAAGAAAAGGCGATAGTCCGCAGACTAATTCGTGACCCGCGTGAATCAGATAACGGAGTGGGAGAACTAACGGGCGTCAACGTTCGGACTGTGAGTCGCAAACGACAACGTCTGGAGCAGGAGGGAATTCTTGCCTACTTCACAAACGTCGATCTTTCCGTAAACGGTGCGGAACAGTTTAACGCGCGCCATCTTTATATCATCAAATTCAGCGTTGGCATCACTTACAAACAGCTTGTGGACGAGATCCGGATGGAGCCGAGCAGAACAGTTTTTACGGAGCGCGTCTACGAGAGCAATATCGCCGAGATTGATGGCAAGGTTGCGCTCTTGCTCTATGTGGACGGCGACAGCGACGTCGATATCGTGCAGCGGATGCACGAAGATTTCATACCGAGGCTTCTGGAAAATCACGGCAAAGATTCTATCGAGGAAATCTCGACTATCCGATTGCTTTCCCCGGTCCGCGTAATGCGCAATTACCTGCCTCTGGCAAATATGCGAAACGGTCTGCTTCTTCCTGACTGGCCGGACGAAGCAATTTACGTAGGGCGGTGAGAAGGACAGGAGTACGG
>DATMQC010000217.1:0-6741 GCA_035567275.1 Chthoniobacterales bacterium
ATGCAGCAAGGTTTGAACGCAAAAAATCGCGGCTTCGCCGAGTAAATGACCGACGAGAAATGAAGAGACAATGGCCCACCCGATATCTCCAATCCGTTTCAGATGTCCCGCAGCAATGGATAAGGTCCGCACGCGACACCCGTAAACCAGGGATCGAAAAGGTAAATGGAACTATGGTTCCATCTTCTTTGTCCTCCAGATGTCAGATCCACACTTTTTTAACTTACACTTTATCATTTTGCCACCCGGACAACGTGCCGGGCTAACCCAGCACGAATCAACTTGTGCAGCTGATTGGTGATGTCCTGCGAACGAAAGTTGCTTCGGGTGATGCAACATTCGGGTTAGGCTCTTTCAAAAGGAGAATGTGAGACAATGCAACTTTATCTGTTACGCCACGCCGAAGCCGAGGAGGACCCAACGAATGATGAACAACGTGCTTTGACTGCGAAGGGCGAAAAACAGGTCAGAAAAGTCGGTAGATTTTGCCGAAGTCATTCCGTCATCCCGGATATTATTCTTTCCAGTCCGTTGCGCCGCGCCGAGGAAACAGCGCGAATCTTTGCCCGAGAACTGGATGTGCCAAATATCGTTCAGGTTGAGGAATTTTTGCGGCCTGGCATGACGGCGAAAAGTACCCTTTCAGGCCTTGAGAAATATCTGGAAAAGGCGAGCGTACTTCTCGTCGGTCACGAGCCGGACTTCAGCAGACTGGCTGGGTCGTTAATCGGGACTCATGCTGAGAATATTCATTTTCGCAAGGCAACTCTCATGAGCGTAAGCCTCCCTAAGATGGAATCCGGCGCAGGCGCGATTGATTTTCTGATACCGGTGAAATGCCTATGAAGCCTGAAATAATTCGAACACGATCCTTTGCGGAGGAGGCGGCGTCGTTTATCGTTCATACTGCAGAGGAGGCAATTGAAGAGCATGGTTTTTTCCGACTTGCTCTCAGCGGGGGCAACACCCCGCGCGCAGTCTACCAGGCGCTCGCTTTGCGCGAGTGTCGCTGGCCGAAATGGATCGTCACCTTCGGAGATGAGCGCTGCGTTCCCCCGGACGACCCGCAAAGCAACTATCGCATGGCATCCGAAGCGTTTTTAATGCTCGTCGGTCCCGGAGAAGTCTTCCGGATCCAGGGAGAGATTGATCCTGAAGAAGCAGCAGCCCAGTACAACAGTACTTTGAAGGGTCTTGCTGATCGCTTTGGCGAGGAGCGTTATACTCATGACTTGATTCTCCTGGGATTGGGGGACGATGGGCATACCGCCGAGCCTTCGGAAACGGGATCGCCTCCCTCATGACACTTGATCAAAGTCGTGATACGATCGGCCAAATGGGAATGTCACCGGCAAGTCTTGCTGTAAGTGAGCTCATCGAAGTTGTCCGACGATGTAATCCGAATCTGGGTGCGATCCGGGCGATTTCGTGGCAGGTGACCGGCCCTGTGGAAACGAGCTGGCAACACTGGTTGGATGGACTCTTCGAGCCGTTACTTCTTCCCCACCTTGGACGGGTGATTGATCTTTCAGCCAGGCAATCTAGCAAAGAAATCATTCTGCTTGATCTGGAGCTTGATCGGAATCTCGAGCCATGGCCAAGAGATAGAAGCCTGGATGCGGGTATACGGTTTCTTCAGCAGACCAGTCTTCGGGCTGAACGGCTGATGGCCAAGCTCCAGGAGGCTATAGGCAGCGGACTCGCCCACGGACATTTCGCCACACTCTACGCCGCCAGATGTGGCATCTTTTCTATCCCGGTAAGAACCGCGATTTTAAGTTACGTACTGCAGGAGCTTGTTATCGGAGCGCCCGGGGATGTCAAACCGGCAAAGTACCTTGAGGCAGCCGTCGACTCGGTCAATGAGTTCCTGCGAATGTCCTCCGGCGGTTTGAATGAGGGTTTGCGTTCCCATGGCTGAAACGATTGTTCAACACGAGACTAAGGTTGAGGTTGGAACTCCCTGGAATGTCGTTGTGCACAACGATCCGGTGAATTTGATGAGTTACGTTACAATGGTGTTTCAGAAAGTATTTGGGTATTCGAAGGAGAAGGCTCAGAAGCACATGTTGGAGGTGCACCATAACGGGCGCTCGATCGTGTGGACCGGGGTTCGGGAACGTGCAGAATTATACGTTCAACAGCTGCATGGGTATCTGTTGTTAGCCACGCTGGAAAAATCCGACTGATGCTGATCCACCGTTTGAATGAAGATTCGATCGAGTTTACAGACATCGAGCCGATCGAAGCTGATTTGCTTCGACAGATTCCGATTCTTTGCGACGTGCGTGGCGACAGCCGGGCAGAGTCGCGGCTGTTCAGCAATCCCGCTGATTCCGGTGAAGTCCAATTCCTGACCGATTGGGAGGAGTATGTGCGGCCAGAACTTCGGCACATTTTCGTTTCTGCTCGCGCGACGGTTGAAAAGGACCTTGGGACGATGGCGGATCGTCCTGGATATCCATCGCGATTGGTTATCCTCTGCGCCCACGGGGAAGCGTGGCTGAATGCCTTAAATCAGGCTCGGCTCATCCTGGCCGCTAAATTCGAATTCAGCGACGAAGAACTGTCTCTTCATGAGGTGCCGCGATCGTTCTCACGTCGCGATCTCGTGCTTTTGCAGATCAACTTTTATGCCGCGATCCAGGAACGAATCATCGATGCTCTCGAAGGCTGTACGGATGCGGACGGCAGGGAGTAGGCAGCAGGCCGCATTTCCGTAAGTGGTCAGCTCGCCTGATCTGAATTCAGAGCCTTTTGGTGCTCGGGAATTCTCCAGGCAACGTTTTGCTGGAATGGGATCGCGATTCCAAGGCGGTCGAACTCGCCTTTAATCCGCCTGCGAATGATCCTGCCCGCGTCCCACTGCTTGCTTGGAGCGGTCTTCAGTGTCGATCGGATTTTCACGCTATTGTCTCCGAACGATTCCACGCCAAGTACCTGCGGCTTGCCAAGGACGTTTGAAGGAAACTCTCGAACGTACTCATTGAGTACCCTTTGAATCGCGTCTACGGCCTGATCCAGGTCGGTGTCATACGCCACGTCAACATCCAGAACAAGCTGAGACCACTCCCTGGTCATTACGCTGACAATCTCAATTTTGCCGTTCGGGACGATATGAGCGGTTCCCTCCAGGTCTCGCAGCATTGTTGTCCGGAGACCGAGACTCTCAACCACTCCGGAACGATCGCCGATCTTAATGATGTCGCCGACGCTGAATTGGCCCTCCAAAACTATGAAGGCCCCGGTTATCATGTCTTTTACCAGACTCTGCGCACCAAAACCGAGTGCCAAGCCGACGACGCCCGCGCTCGCAAGAATCGGACCGATCTCGAAGGCCAGCTCTCGGAATACCATCAAAGCAGCCAGTATGACGACGGCGACCCTCAGCACGGTCGAAAAGAGGGCGTTCAGAGTGTTTCTTCGTTTGATGGTTTGAATGTCGGCTACGGCGTTCTTGCCACTCTCATGAAGGGTGAGATTTAAGGAACGATCGATGAATACCCGCCCGACGCGGATCGCCACCCATGCGAGAATTAGAATCGAAAGAATACGTAACCCAGGTCCAAACAGCCATTTTATGGTCAAATCCAGAAGCTTGTTTGGATCGACGCCATGGAGAGTAAAAAGAGTGTCCATCTCAGGAAAAGACATGAAGCTTACGGATATCGTTTGCAACCAGTTTTGCTTTTCAAGGATTCTGGAGCCGGTGTTTCGAGCTCTTCCAGCTAATTCGGATCTTGAAGCGCATAGACGACGGGCTAGGCTTGCATCATGAGCAAGCCCGTTGTCGAAGTGCAAGTTCGCGCTGTGATTCCAACCAGCGGCGGATGCGCCGTCTTTCTCGGCAACGAGGAAAAGGTATTTGTCATTTACGTCGATCAAAGTGTGGGGGCTGCTATCACGATGTTCATGCGGGGAACCCAAAAGGAGCGGCCGCTAACGCACGATCTTCTTGCTCATATCCTGCGAGCTTTGGGTGCCAAGGTCGAGAGGGTGATTGTCAACGACTTAAAGCGAGGAACCTATTTCGCCAGGCTTATCCTCAGCGCTGAGAACGAGCTTCAGCAGAGGAAGATCATCGAAATCGATGCCCGCCCAAGCGATTGCATCGCGATGGCGACACAGCAATCCGCTCCAATCTATGTGAGCCGCGAGGTTTGGGAAGAAGTCGAAGATATGACTGATGTGCTTCGCAAAATGGAAGAGGAAAGTTCCCAGTCCGAGGAATCAGACGAGGAAGAGTAGTTCCTGCAAGGCGGGGCCCATTTGGCCAGGCCAAGGACGCTACGAATCCGGCGTGAGACCGGTTTCCTATTTCCGTCTCTCTTTTACCCGTAGCCGATACCGATCCACGCAAAAAAAATCATCCTGCAGCAATTTCGAAAGCTCTGTATTGAATTTCGAAAAGTGTCACTTAGTTTGGCGTCGCCATGTCTGAAATGTGGGACATCCCTTCTGCCATAGCTCTCTACAATATTGATCGCTGGGGCACCGGCTACTTTACGATCAACGGGGCTGGAAATGTTCAGGTCATGCCGACTCAGGCCTATGGAAATGCCATCGATCTGATGGAGGTTGTTACGGAGGCGCGCAAGCAGGGAATGGCGTTTCCGCTCGTCGTCCGGTTCCAGGACTTGCTCAGGCATCGTGTTGAGACGATCAATCGGGCTTTTCAATCTGCGATCGCGGAAGCGAATTACCAGAACACCTACAAGGGGGTGTTTCCGATCAAGGTGAACCAACTCCGGGAAGTTGTTGAGGAGATTATCGATGCGGGTCGCCCGTTCAGTTTTGGGCTGGAGGCCGGCAGCAAGCCGGAGTTGATCGCGGCGCTGGCGGTTCACCGGGATCCGGAAAGCTTGATCATCTGCAATGGATACAAGGATTCTACCTTTATCCAGAATGCTTTGCTCGGCCGCAAACTCGGCAAGCAGGTAATCATGGTGGTCGAGAAAATGGAGGAGGTACGGCAGATTGTTCAGGTCTCCAAGGAAATGAATGTGATGCCCATGATGGGGCTCCGCGTTCGTCTCCAGGCCAAGGGGTCCGGCAAATGGGCAACCAGCGGCGGGGAAAACGCAAAGTTCGGTTTGTCAACGGCTGAACTCATTGCTGCCAGTAACTATCTGAAAAGCGAAGGCATGGCGGACGCACTGGTGTTGGTTCACTTTCATGTCGGCTCGCAAGTCCCCGATATCGGAGTCATCAAGCGGGCGGTCAGGGAAGCGGCGCGATTTTACGCAAAACTTTTGAAGATGGGCCATCCGATGCATTTCATCGATGTCGGGGGTGGATTGGGCGTGGATTATGACGGGTCGCGAACCGCATATGACAGCTCGATGAACTATACCCTCCAGGAGTATGCGCGCGATGTGGTCTACAATATCATCGACGTTTGCGAGTCGGAGAAAGTTCCGCACCCGACGATTGTCAGTGAGAGCGGGAGAGCGATTGTCGCGCACCATTCCGTACTCGTGGTCGAGGCGTTCAGCTCAATTGAGAAAGGTGCTGCGGACCTTTCGCTGGAGCTTAAGGAGGCTGACCCGAAATTGTTTCACGAAATGGTCGAGACTCAAAAAGCTCTTACCAAGCAAAATCGCATGGAGGTGCTTCACGATGCCCAGCAGATCAAGGAACAGTGTCAGTCGATGTTTGAACTGGGACTGCTCGATTTGGAAAGCAAGGCGAAAATTGAAATCATCTACTGGCAAATCGCCCAATCCGTCGTCGAGCTATGCCGGGGTATGCGGTATGTTCCGGATGAAGTCAAGGAATTGGAGACCGCTCTGGGTGACCAGTACCTCTGCAACTTCTCGGTTTTTCAGTCGCTTCTGGATCATTGGGCCCTGGGGCAACTCTTTCCGATCATGCCAATTCATCATCTGGATCAGCCGCCGGACCGCAATGGAACTCTCGCGGATATTACCTGCGATTCCGATGGAAAGGTGAGCAAGTTCATCGATTTGCAGGATGTCAGAGAAACATTGCCGTTGCACCGGATCAGGCCGGGCGAAACCTACTACCTCGGATTCTTTCTAATGGGTGCCTACCAGGACATTATGGGTGACCTTCATAATCTCTTTGGCCGCGCGAACGAGGTTCACGTCTTCCTGGACGAAGACGAGGAGTCGGGGTGGTATATTGAGGAAACGATCGAGGGAAGCACGGTTGGGAGCGTGCTGTCAATGACCCAGTGGGATCAGCATGAACTCATTCGGTTAGTCAAAGCTCAAGTTGACGCCGCGATCAAATCGGATCGTCTGAAGCCCACCGAAGCAATGCGTCTTCTAAATGAGTACGAGCGCGCGCTGAAAGGCTACACCTACCTCAATTTTCTGAACGGCCTGAAATAGGGGAAAAGGTCAGGAGGCGCACGAGGATGCCGCTAGCCGACCCCTGGAGCTGGAAGGCGTCCGCTCCCTCGGCGCCGTGAAAATGATGCCAATTTACGGCCGGCCACGGCTGCGAGGGACCGTAGCCCTCCAGGCCGCCACCGATCAGCGCTGCCACAAACGAATGGCCATCGCTGGCGATTCCCTGGAGGGCGTCCGCTCCGTCGGCGCCGTGAAAATGATGCCAATTCACGGCCGGCCACGGCTGCGAGGGACCGCATCTCCAGGCCGCCACCGATCATCGTTGCGATGAACGAATGGCCATCATTGGCCGATTCCCTGGAGGGCGTCCGCTCCGTCGGCGCCGTGAAAACGATGGCAATTTACGGCCGGCCACGGCTGCGAG
>DATMQC010000218.1:0-7617 GCA_035567275.1 Chthoniobacterales bacterium
TGCTATCGACTTGCGTATATGGTCCTCGAGGATCGCTGAAAGTTACCGACGCGTTTAAACTTGATTCGACGGTATGTCCTTCGTCGCTTGTTTTTTTCGAAGACAGAGAGGGAGTACCACAAAAAACCGACTTATCAGTGAATGAGTTGCGTAGCGACGATTTGCGCATTTATGAATTCGCGGAACAGGACACGAATTTTCTGCGCAGCATTCGCGGCTACGAATCAGCGGTGAACAGTTCAAGCCAGGCGGTTGAGCTTATGAGAATGCTGGACGCTGTTTACCGCTCGAGCCAGACCGGGGCGGAAGTCCCATTGGGATAGTGTCCTCTTCCCACTGTCTTCATTTATCCTAAATTCCGAAGTTGAGAAGTCGTCCTGGTTCTCGTGCTCGTCGTCGTCCTCGAGAATTCTAACATCTCACCGTCACACTAACGGAACAAAATAATGCCAAGAAGATCGGCTCTTTTCTCGGCGCAGAAGCCCAATAAATCGAGGACGAGCACGACGACGAAGGACGAGGACGATTCCCTAACTTCGGGATCTGGATTTATAGCCAACCGGAGTTTGTCTTATCAGGGAATATCTCCATGACCCTTCGGATCATTTCTTCATAGCTTTTGTCGCCGTAGTCTCTAAAGCGCCTCTCGTCGTAGCAGCCCAGCGGGTGCTCAATGACGTTGAGCAGGCATCGATTGCAGTATGAGCACGGCGGATCCTTTGGTCCGGGCCGCCCTTCTCTTAGCCAAATGGGCAGTTGTGGATTGGCCAGCAGAGGCCTAGCAATGGAGACGGCATCGCACCCCGCCTGTAGCGCCTGCAAGATACCTTCTGCCGTTTGGAAGCCGCCCGTGCAGATCACCGGGATTTTGACTCGCTGTTTTATGGCGGCTGCGGCCGGCACGTTGATCCCCTCCACCAAGTTTGGGATCGCTTCGCCGTTTTTATCTAGGAAGTGCTGGGTTCGTCCCCATGTCCATCGACGCAGTACCCAGTGCAGCCAGCGATATCGCATGGCCAGATAATTAAGGAAAGTGCGCTGAAAGAGCCCGAAATAAGTGGGCCGCTTGCCGCTAGCGATGACGCTCTGGTAAGTTTTCCAGGCAATCTCAAGGGGAAATGGGCCAGCGGGATTATGCGGGTGGGGAAACATGCTGCCTGTCGAGACATGGATGGCATCTGCGCCATGCTCTTCAGCCCACTCGGCGATCTGGATGCTCTCCTCCAGCGTATTGCCCTTCTTGGAGAAATAGTAAAAGGGCCAAGGCAGCGTGGCATCATCGTTTTCGATGACGCTAAGCTTAACGCTCAGGAAGAAGTTACGGCCTACCTGCGCGCGGATAGCATCCACTACATCGAGCAGAAACTTGGATCGCCCTGTCAGCGAGCCACCGTATGCGTCCTTACGGTCGTTTATGGCGGAACTCAGGAACTGATTAAACAGGTAACCGTTTGAAGAATGTAATTCGATACCGTCAAGGCCAGCGTCAACCACGCGTTGCGCAGCGCGGGCAAAGTCCTGAATGGCCTGCTGGATGTCAGCAGCCTCCATCGTCTTGCACGGCAATCCGTTAAAGGAGTCTGGTTTTCCGGTGGCGCTCAGGGGACCTAAGCCTCGGTCCCGCATCTTTTGGTTCTCGATTCCGCCGATGTCCTGCTGCCGCCCGGACATAGAGAGTTGCAGAATGTATTTACAATCGTATGCATGCACCCGCCGGCCGACTTCTTTCCAAAAGGGGATGCGCTCTTCACAGTCGATCGTTGCGTAGTTGGGTAGAACCCGGGAGTCAATACGGATCGGCACGTGTGAGGAAATGATCGCCCCGACTCCTCCTTGGGCGAACCTTTCTTCAAACTTTACTCGCGCCGGAGTGCCGGAACCATTGTAGTTATCGATGCGCCCAGAGATGCTGGAACGGAAGAGGCGGTTTTTGACCACCAGGTTCGGAAGCCGCAATTCCTCAAAAATAGGCGCGTTCTTGCCGGGATACAGCGTTACTTCCATGCAGGTGTTTCCTTAAATGATGGTTGCAAGAGTAGCTTCAGATTGAACTCTATATCAGCGATTCTTTGTTCCAGGGCTTTTGTGTTCGTCTGGCATATCTTCGGTCCCAGGTGAGAGATGAACCGGGCAGGGGCAGATCTCCGAGCTGCCCGCCGAGAACGGCCGCCTCGCAGATACGGCCCTGCCTGTTAATCTTCTGACTCGCGCGCGAAATTCTGGGTTGGCCGCGGATCCGTGTTTGGTGGGAAAATAAAAGTTTTCCGCCCATCGCGGCATCACTGAGTTTTGGTGTTCCCAGTGCCCGATGAACGTCGTCCAGCGTTTCGCCAATCCGAACTTGGCCGATGCTTACACCCGCGGAGACCGTTGCTGCGCCCCCTGTCAACTGAGCGTGCCCACCGCCCGTAAGCAAAAACCAAACACCCAACCAACCCAGTAACCGAAAAGAAGGCGCCTGCGTGATCAACATGGGACAAATCCAGCGGGTTTCCTGGCCGTTTCCAAGCAAGAAGTAGCAAGTGCGTTTTCGGTTAGAGGTAACGCGAAGAAACGCGGCATTGTAAGGCGGCGTCCCAGCCATTGCTCCAGGTAGGTGGCGAGGATCGGAGCTCCACGATGTTTAAAAAAGAACATTTATAGCAAAGCTGTCTAAATTCCTGCAGCTTCAAACGCCAATTAATCTCCACAAACGCGTCAGGAATAGAAGACCGGCCGTCGTTGCGGCGGCGCGGAAGTCTCTGCTGGCATAGCGTTTGCTAACCAGGATCATCCGCGCGAAAACCCCGCGCATCCCCGGGTATCCAACTCTCATGAAAAGACGCAAACTTCTAAAAATCCTTTCACTCACCGCATGCCTTGCCATCGCCGCTGTACCGTCGTTTACCAAGGCTGCATCAAGCGAACCTATCAAGGTCGGAATTCTTCATTCGTTATCGGGAACCATGGCGATTTCGGAGACATCACTCAAAGATGTCGCATTGATGACGATCGAAGAGATTAACAAAAATGGCGGGGTAATGGGCCGGCAGATCGAAGCTGTGGTAGTCGATCCGGCATCGAATTGGCCGCTGTTTGCGGAAAAGGCGCGCCAACTCCTGTCACAGGACAAAGTTGCCGTCGTCTTTGGGTGCTGGACATCGGTTTCGCGCAAATCTGTTTTGCCGGTATTCGAAGAGCTCAACGGGCTGCTTTTTTACCCCGTGCAATACGAGGGTGAAGAGATGCAGAAGAACGTCTTCTACACCGGGGCAGCTCCAAATCAACAGGCTATACCGGCCGTTGAATACCTGATGAGCAAAGAGGGAGGAGGCGCCACGCGTTTTTTCCTGCTGGGCACAGACTATGTATATCCGAGAACGACGAACAAAATCCTCCGCGCGTTTCTCCACGCGAAGGGAGTCCAGGATTCGGACATCGCCGAAGTCTATACGCCATTTGGTCACTCGGACTATCAGACAATCGTAGCGGACGTCAAAAAATTCGCCCAGGGCGGTAAAACTGCAGTGATCTCCACGATCAATGGCGATTCAAATGTGCCGTTCTACAAAGAACTTGGGAACCAGGGAATCAAGGCAACGGACGTTCCTGTGATAGCGTTCTCCGTAGGCGAAGAGGAACTGCGAGGCATCGATGCGAAACCGTTGGCCGGGCATCTTGCTGCATGGAATTACTTCATGTCGCTAAGGAATCCGGTCAACACCGCATTCAAGAAGGAATGGGCTGCCTATGTGCAGGCGCATAACCTGCCGGGAGGCGACAAGCGCGTGACGAACGACCCGATGGAGGCGACTTACGTCGGGATCCATATGTGGAAACAAGCCGTCGAAAAGGCCGGGACAACAGATGTAGACAAGGTGATCGAAGCGGCCTACGGCCAAAAATTCAATGCCCCGTGTGGATTCGAGCTCGAACTCGATGCCAACCATCATCTGCACAAGCCGGTGTTCATCGGGGAGATCCGGCCGGACGGTCAATTCAGCGTTGTGTGGAAAACAAAAGGTCCGGTGCGAGCACAGCCCTGGAGCCCCTACATTCCGGGAAACGAAAGCAAACCCGACCATCTCGCTGCGGTTCCGCTCCTGCCGGTTGATCACGGCACAGAAACGGCAACAGCTCGAGATGTCGGTCGATAAAGCATCCTGATTCCAAATCTGGCGGGAAATGCGACGTTCTCTTTGCACCCTGGCGGCGATCATGTTTTGGATGATCGCCGGAGTATCCGGAGCAGTCGGGCTCACGGCCGACGATCTCAAGCCGCTCGCAGAGGATGACTTCGACGCCAAATCGCAGGCAATTGATCGAGTCATCGCTTCCGGTAACGATGTGGCGCTCCGGTTGCTCGAGGCTCTGAATAAGGAGAGGGTTGTAGCAACCGATGACGACACGGTATTGATCCAGGAGGGAAACACATTAAAGGATCCGATCACGAACGCCACCGTTTCAACGGCTGCCAGCGAGGTCCAGCCGATCGCTCTCAACAACTCTCTGCGCGCTCGTGTCGCCAGCGCACTGAGCGGACTCAGGCTGCAGGCTCCTGACCGAGCCGTACGCGCGCGTGCGATCGATGCGTTGCTGCATGGTCCGGACCCGTCTCTCAAAGCGGAGATCGAGGCGGCACGGAGCAAGGAACTCGATCCGGTCCTGAAGAATCGGCTTGATCAACTCTGGGCTCTTACCGCTTTGCAGGACCCCGACCCAGCCAAGCGTTTGCAGGCGGCCCAATTGATCGGACAACGCAAGGACCCGCAGATGCGGGGACTTCTGCTGCCTCTTTTGGAAAAGAACAAAGACGGCGCATATGCGGAGTCCGACCCGAAAGTGCGCGCCGCGGCCGGCGACGCGCTGAAAGCGATGGCTTTCGAGCAGTGGCAAATCGAGATGGTTGGAACTCTGTTCGCAGGCCTTAGCCTTGGCAGTATCTTGCTGCTGGCTGCTTTGGGACTTGCCATCACCTACGGATTGATCGGGGTGATCAATATGGCGCATGGGGAATTCCTCATGATCGGCGCCTACGCAACTTACCTGGTTCAGGAATTTTTCCGGCGGAATCTGGCTGGTGCATTGGATTGGTACCCGTTGGCGGCTGTCCCCGTTTCCTTTATGGCCGCGGCTATTGCCGGGTTCATTCTGGAGCGGCTCGTTCTCCGTCTTCTCTACGGCAGACCCCTGGAGACACTGCTCTCCACTTTCGGCGTCAGCTTAGTGTTGATCCAGACAGTTCGGGTCGTTTTTGGCGCGCAAAATGTCCAGGTGGCAAATCCATCGTGGATGAGCGGCGGCGTGGCAATCATGCCGAACCTGATTTTGCCGTTTAACCGGATAGCCATCATGATCTTCGCGCTGCTGGTCGTTGGCACCGCCGCACTTGTGCTCAATCGCACCCGGCTTGGGCTCTTTATTCGAGCAACAACTCAGAATCGCCGGATGGCGGCCTGCTGCGGTATTCGAACATGGAAAGTGGATAGCTATGCGTTTGCCTTCGGCGCCGGGATTGCCGGGCTTGGCGGATGTGCCCTGTCGCAGATCGGGAACGTGGGACCGGACCTGGGCCAAACCTATATTATCGATTCATTTATGGCCGTGGTGCTTGGAGGCGTGGGCCAGCTGGCCGGAACGATTGTAGGAGCCATGGGCCTGGGAATCGTGAGTAAAGTCATCGAACCATTTTGGGGCGCCGTTCTTGCAAAGATCGCCGTTCTGGTATTGATCGTGCTGTTTATACAAAAACGTCCGCGAGGTTTGTTCGCTCTCAAAGGAAGAAGCGTCGAGATTTAATATGGCTACTGCGACTATTTCGCTTCCGAAATCTCTGGCGTTGCCGAGCAGGCAGCCTGTCCTGGGTCCAACGGCGTGGCGAATTCTGGCTCCGGCCTTTTTCTTGATGTTGGCGCTCGTCCCGATCTGTTCAATGGTGGTGCCCGAAAGCCACCCATTTCATCTTTCGGCTTACGCATTGACGCTCGTCGGCAAAATCATGTGTTACGCGATCGGGGCGCTGGCACTCGATCTAGTCTGGGGCTATTGCGGGATCTTGAGTCTCGGCCACAGCCTCTTTTTCGCTCTCGGAGGTTACATGATGGGCATGTATCTCATGCGTTCCATCGGCCTCGATGGCGTCTACCATAGCCATCTGCCGGATTTCATGGTCTTCCTGGATTGGAAATCGTTGCCCTGGTACTGGCACGGTACCGATCATTTCATTTATGCGGCGGCTCTGGTGATCCTTGTGCCCGGCCTTCTTGCATGGCTTTTTGGATTTTTCGCCTTCCGTTCGCGAGTCAAGGGAGTCTATCTCTCCATTATCACCCAGGCGCTGACGTTCGCATGCATGCTGCTGTTTTATCGGAATGAAACAGGTTTCGGCGGGAATAATGGATTCACGGATTTCAAAAGAATCCTCGGTTTTCCAATCGCCGCGACGGGTACGCGGACTGGGTTATTCCTCCTGACATTTGTCGCCCTGGCAGGCAGTTTCCTGGCGTGCCGCTATATCGTGACATCCAAATTGGGCCGGGTGGTCATGGCGGTGCGTGACACCGAATCCCGGTTGATGTTTCTGGGTTACAGTCCGCTCGGATACAAGCTCTTCGTCTGGACGTTTTCCGCGATTCTGTGTGGAATTGCAGGGGCATTATTCGTGCCGCAGGTCGGCATCATCAATCCTAGCGAAATGTCTCCTGGAAACTCCATCGAAATGGCAATCAGCGTAGCCGTTGGCGGCAGGGGAACTTTGTTCGGCCCGATCCTCGGCGCGTTCATCGTGAACGGAGCTAAGAGCTTTCTAACGGCTTCGCTTTCCGACTACTGGCTGTTTTTTCTTGGTGCGATGTTCGTCGTCGTGCCGCTTTGGCTGCCGAACGGCGTCGTCGGAGTTTTGCGGCGTCTGCGAGGTAAGAAATGACCTCTCGGAAAAACGAGACACCGTACCGCGGTCCGGCGGAAATGGGCGATGTTTCCGGATTAGCTCATCTCAACGTTGCCGGCGAGATCGATCTCTCGCACAAGGTGATTCTTTACCTTGACAATGTTTCCGTCAGCTTCGACGGCATCAAGGCGCTGAATCAGCTTTCACTTGCCATCGACAATGGAGAATTGCGTTGTATCATCGGGCCCAACGGCGCCGGAAAAACAACGATGATGGATGTTATTACCGGGAAGACCAAACCGGACAGCGGGCACGTTTTCTTGGGCCAAACGATCGACCTGACTCGTCTGGACGAACCCAGAATCGCGCGCGCCGGGATCGGCCGCAAATTTCAAAAGCCAACGGTTTTCGAACAACATTCGGTCTGGGAGAATCTGGACCTTGCAATGAACGAAGATAAGAGCTGGTTCCATACGCTCGGTTCCAGGCTTAGCGAGGAGGCTCTTTCGCGTATCGAGGAAACCCTTGGCTTGATTCGTCTTGCACAGGAGGCGGGACGGCTTGCGGGCGAGCTGTCACACGGCCAGAAACAGCTTCTGGAAATTGGGATGCTTTTGATGCAGGAGCCGCGTCTGCTGCTTCTTGACGAACCGGCCGCAGGCATGAGCGATCATGAAACAGCGCAACTCTCTGAGCTGCTCAACCTGCTGCGGGGAAAATGCTCGATGGTGGTGGTAGAGCATGACATG
>DATMQC010000219.1:0-4501 GCA_035567275.1 Chthoniobacterales bacterium
GAAACGATTTACTTTGTCAGCGCTGTTTTTCGTCGCTTTGCTTTCGATCTGGCATCTCCTGGTGCTGGCGAAAGTCTGGTCGGTCGTGTTGCTGCCCGATCCGATCAGCGTTTGGGAGTATCTTAAGGGTGCTGCCGAAGACGGAACACTGTTGCAAGCATCGCTTGTTGCGATGCGCCGCCTTTTGGCTGGCTACATCATCGGCATTGCGGCTGGGTTGCCGCTCGGGCTGCTGACGGCGCGGTTCAAGTTTTGCGAAGATACAATTGGTGTGCTCGCGCTCGGCTTACAGACGCTGCCGAGCGTCTGCTGGTGCCGCTGGCGCTGCTCTGGTTCGGGCAAACGGAATCGGCGATGCTTTTCGTCGTCATCATGGGCATCACTCTGGTCGGTAATCATCGCGACTGACAACGGCGTTCGCAACGTGCCGCCGATCTTCGGTCGCGCCGCGCGGACGATGGGCTCGAAGGGCCTGCACACCTGGTTCAACGTCATCCTGCCGGCATCGCTGCCATTCATCGTCAGCGGCATGAAACAAGGCTGGGCATTCGCGTGGCGTTCGCTGATGGCGGCGGAGATCTACGTGACGATTCTGACAGGCTTTGGGCCGGGCCATTTGCTGCACTACGGCCGCGAATTAAATGCCATGGACCAGGTTATCGGCGTCATGCTCGTCATCGTCGTCATCGGTCTGCTCGCGGACAAAATTGTGTTCGCGCCGTGGGAGCGCTTTCTCCATCGGCGATGGGGCGCGGGACGAGCCTGAACGACAATTCGCCCGAACTTTCCTTGTTCAGCGGATCAAGATGTTATGTCGCAGAACGAAATGCATTTCGATGTAGCGATCATCGGCGCTGGCTTTTCGGGCACGATGGTGGCGGTGCATCTCGGGGTAAACCCTAACACTCGTGTCACCAGTCGCAAAGTAGGGCGGGGTCCGTTTTCTAGGCCCGGAGAAGGCTGAGTGCGCGCCCAAACCTTGCGTCCGGACCGGGATTTCTCAATCATTAACGTTCATCCGCAAATAAATGTTGTGCAAGACGCCTTCTCCCGTCGCCGCTGCGTCCCTCGAGATAGGCCGGTTAGTCGCGGAGCACATCCCGGAGATCCAGATGGGCAAGTCCGTGTGGACACCGTAACAACACCGAACTTAAAAACTTTGCTCCCGCTTTCGCTACGTTAAGGCCAACTCCGCTGCCCGGCCCTTCAGTATCATTTGGTGATTACCAGACAGATGACAGACGATCGCCCTGTAGCTTAATCGACTTAATGACGTTTTTTGGAAGATTGTCTTCCTTTTTTCGTAATAGCGGCAGTCGAGACGGGAGCGAATGTAACGTTATGCCCACCGGACCGTGTGCTCTCCCTAAAGATCTTCGATCACGAGGTGAGGTCGCCTCGACCCAACCATTCGCGTTGACTTGGCGAGGATGTCCACATTGCCATGCGCCTGCTGCGGACGGCTCAATCGGCAAACCATTAAATGTCCCTTGCGGAAGCAGCCTAATCAGAGCGCTAAATGTTCCACTCGCTAGCAGAAAAGTGGCAGCCGGCAATGCATTTGCCGGCTGCTCATTCGCGGGAATAACCGACAAACTGTAAAAAAGCTTTGAAAAACCGCACCGCCTTTATCAGTTGCTCCGCCTATGCAGTCGGCATTTACTCTGCGTCCTGTCCGGACGTCGTGGGAAAGCACTTATTTCCTGTTGTAATCAAACCTTCACCCTCCTTAGAAAATCAAATGTCACCCAGTGCTGAATCGGAAAATGTCAGAATAGAACGCGTCGATGCTCGATCCTGTGGCACTCCCGAATGGCGGGATATCGATCAATATTTCCTTCAGAAAGGATTCACCATTGATAAATTTATAGATGAAGGTGGCCGACTGGTTAATTCTGCCGATTTGCACGCGCTTTCGCTTCAAACTAATCAGCTACTTAATAAACTAAAAGGGATCAGTCCTTCCCATTATCCAGGCCTCGATCAAGCAGTGATTACGATTGTGCTGGTGCTGAAATCGGCGCGAGCAAAGGCGGCAGTGGATCCTTTGCCAAAGCATCTCGCCGAGGTGGTATTCGCCGCCAACTACTTTCTTAAAGTGTGCGACCTCATCCCGGATAACACTCCGGAGATTGGGTTGGCCGACGATAACGCCCTACTAAAACGGGTATTGGCCCGGAATCAGAACGAGCTTGCGAAGACCGTTATCCTGTACTGGTTCTGAAAATGGCGTTGTTCAGCCGAGAGTCCATTTGAGAGTTCTTAACCAAGCCGACTCTAAACCGACTTGAATTCCCTCGAGCCGAATTTCAAAGTTTGTCGACCAATATTGCACCCATATCCGCGATCCTTGAGCACCGCGGCGTAGTCCAGGTTTCGCCCGCGCCCTTTCCACGGCGCGGGTGAAACTCGGGGTTAGGTGTGTACAGATAGTTAGATCAAAACGAATGTTTACTTAGATTCTTCCTAACGGGTTGTCGGATGGCGTCGGGATCATTTGCGGAGCTCAATCATGAACAGGATCAGTGAAAGACAAAGCCTAACACGGGAAGAAAAATTTGTCGCCCTGGTGCATCTCTACGTGGAGCTGCGGTTGCCGTTCGACGCGGCGCTGGATGCCGCCGAAGCTGACCTCTTCGCACGAGCAGAACAAAGGCCCGAAAGAGACCGCACGGCGGGACACTTGCATACGGAATGATCTTCTGACGTCTGACATGTGCCCCTAAGAACCAATAATTCTCCTGCCGAACACAAACGTTCCCAAATAGAGTCATGAAAATCTACGCGTTTTCCGCAGAGCTGGAATCAGCCGTCATTGAACTGCTCGAGGACACCACCTTTTTATTGCCGCAACTCTCAAACTCCGATACGCCCGCTTATGTGAAAGCTCTGCGCCACCTGAAGGCAACGCGACCCGGCCTGTTCCAAATCCGGAGCACTGGTGCTCAAATCGACCATCCTGGCGACAAAATGATGTGGGAGATACTCTCAGCAAGGGAGCCTAAGGCTCCCGAATGCTTCGACGGGCCGGAGGTAGGCAAAGAAAATCTTCATAGTAGCGAGCCTGAATGGGCCGTCGATAGCGAAATCCTATACGGCGAGGTCCGACGAAGAGCCTCCGCCAAGCCGATAAGCTAGATCTGGGGTACCTTTTCAGCCGCGAAAGACCGCCGAGGCAATATTAGAGGCGTGCTCACACCATGCAACGCCGAACATTTAGTCGAATCATTTTGATCCTCGCGTTGTGCAGCCTGCCAGCAATCGCGCAGGAAGGGAACGGATGGCAGTTCGACTCCATTGGTCTGAATACAACCTCTCCCGAGTCCGATGCGCAACAGGTCTACGATGTCTTGCTAAAAATGCTCGATCGCTGGAATGCCCACGACATCCTCCTCGCTGTGGGCCAACTCGCTTTCCGCGACCGGATCGAGGCGCAAGATTCTCTTAAGCAGCCAATTGGCAAGCCCATTGAGCAGCCATATGGCCGGCTTGAAGACCAGATAGAAGAGCCTCAGCGGCCGGCTGATCCACAGAGTCGTCGGTAGGGCCTTGCGGATAGCGATGGATTTCGGCGCGAGTTCGCCCAGGACGATATGAAGGATCGTGATGGTGCCAAAGGCTAGCGCAAAGGAAACGGTCTCGATCAGCACCGGCGAAGTTATGTTGGCCAGAGCGAAAAACGGTTCGATCATGTCAGCCAGGAACGGCTCGCCAAGCCAGCCAAGACCCAGGCTAGCCAAGGTAATGCCGAGCTGCGTGGCTGAAAGATAGGAGTCTAAGTGGCTGGTAACATGCCGGGCAAGCCGAGCACGCCCGTTGCTCGGGGCGGCTAGCGCATCGAGCTGACTCGGCCGGACCTTGACGATAGCAAACTCGCTTGCGACGAAAAAGCCGTTTAGCAGGACGAGGAAAACGACTGCTAAGAGTTTGAGGAAAATAATTCCGGGCACGTCCCAGCTCGTCGCTGGCGCTCCGACTGCGTCGGCGAGGTTGGCTAGAAAGGCAAGGGTGTTCATAGCGTCTGGGTTACAGGAATGATCATGCTTCCGAAGGCCGCTTTCGATCCTGCCTCGAGGATTCCCGCGCGGTGGTCGGCTCCCTAAGGGGCAAAGGAGATCTTCGACCAACGAATCTTTCGAAAACGGCAGTAGTCGCGGAAAACATCCTGATGCCGGCTTAAGACGGTGCGCACGATGAGCGAATCATCGGCGTAGCCGATCTCAGGAACGAAATCTGGGATGATGTCTGTTTCTTTGGCCGTATAGCGAAGGGCAAACGCAGTTTCCTTTCGTGATGCATCAAACCCAGCCGGGAATACACCGTCGGCAGTATCCTCGAGGAAGTCAGTTAGGAGCTTTACCTGTTGCTGCAGGTGCGGCGGCACCGTAATGGCGGCGAACTGAACGTTCAGGAGCGGCAGCTCTGCCCGTAGCTCGTCAAGGTGTTCTGGCGTGAGCAGCGCTGCGCGGTGCTCAACGTACTCAGAGATTGACTCCACGCC
>DATMQC010000220.1:0-5833 GCA_035567275.1 Chthoniobacterales bacterium
GGGTCTCTGCTGCTCCGCAAGGAGGCCACTTTTTGGCGGCGGAGCCCGCGAAAAAGCGTAGCCGCTTATGCGAATGAGCGCGGGAACTTTGTTCTCGTTGCCTAAGGCCTGTCGTTGCTTAGTTAAGTCAGTCGGACGGCACAGAGACCGTCCCTCCCATGAAAACGAACATCGGCGAAAGTGGCTCTTCTCGGCGGCTGGCAGAGATCTGACCTACCGTGGGGATGCATCGCGCGAACCTATTTCAAGTTTCCTTGCACAAGCCGCTGAACTGCAGGTGCTGGTGATCTACCAGCTTTGCCGAGGCGCGACTCGGAGTAACGGGCGAGTCGGACAAAAGGAAGACCTAGCAGCAAATAGATAAATGCCACGAGCAGGCCGGCGCCAAAGTAGTCGAAAGTTTCGGTAGCAATTCGATGGTAGGCCCCGGTCAGTTCCACCATGGTAAGAGCCGAAACCAGCGAGGAATCCTTGAGAAGTGAAATGAAGTCGTTAGTAAGGGGCGGCAGGACGAAACGAATTGCTTGAGGGATAATCACAAGGCGGAGGGATTGGCTCTGAGTGAGCCCCAAAGCTTGAGCGGCGTCCCATTGGCCAGCTGGTACTGCGAGCAGACCCGCCCTGTAGTTTTCGGCTTCGGAGGCCGCATAGTTCAAACCCAGGCCGAGCACGCCTGCTACGAACGGAGAAAGCCTGATTCCGATGCTGGGCAGACCGTAAAAGATGAAAAGAAGTTGAATCAAAAGCGGAGTTCCGCGCATGAGTTCGATATAGGCGGTGGCAAACCAGCGGACCGGCGGGGGACCAAAAACGCGACTGATTGCCAGAAGTAAGCCGGCCAGAACAGCAACGAGCATCGCCGCTACCGATACCGCCAGGGTCAGGAGGGCTGCACGTCGCAAAAGATGCCCGGCAACTGCGTATCTTTGGATTCGAGACCAAAGATTCGCATTCGCGACTTGCGCGGACACGAACGATTGAAACTCGCTATCCGGCTCGGACGGATCAATGGTCTGATTGAAAGCGCGGGCGACCGTGTTGGTCCATAAACCCCAGCGCGAAAGAATATTTCGGAGCTCTCCGGATGAGATGATATCGCGCAACGCGCCGTCGATATCCTGCTTCAGCGCAACCTTGCTCTTAGCTATCACAATTCCGTAAGCAATCTGGCCGAAAGGAGGCCCGGTCAGGTCCAGTTCCGGATTTGGCGATGCATAATATTTAGCAATCGGATAGTCGAGCAGGACGCCGAACAACCGTCCATTGACGATATCTTTGTACGCATTCAATTCTTCGTCATAGGTCTTTGGTATCACGCCTGGCGTTGCCTCCAGCATCCGAAGCGCGGCGGTCTGGTCAAGCGTACCGACGTTTCGGCCGCGGAGCTGGCTCAGCGACGTGATTGGCGGCATGCCTTTTCGTCCAACAAATTGTTCAAACGTGAAGTAGTACGGAATGCTAAAGATCACTTGCTCTCTTTTGGCGGGAGTAACTTCGATGCCGCAGATCACGCAGTCATAGAGGTCGCGGTCCAGCCCCGGTATCAGTCCGCTCCAATCATTCTGCACGAATTGTGCCTGGCGACCCATGCGGCGGGCGACGGCATTGATAATTTCGTATTCAAAGCCAACCAGCGTTTTCCCTGAGGTATAAAACGCGTAAGGGGCATTGCTGTTGGGGTCTGCCGCCCAGCGAAGCGTGGGTTCCGCATTCGAGCAGACTGAACTGAGCAGAAGAGAGGCAAAGAGAAACGCGATCCGTATCACAGCGGATTTGTAACACATCATATTGTATCAAAAGTATTGATTACCACAACCTACTGTGTATTCTCGGTTCAAAAGCCGGATGCTTTTTCGCGCTGGAGAATCGCGTGGAACCCCTCTTCGAACTGAGCACTGGATTGTACAGATAGACAAGGAATGGACCCTGATACTGTTATCGCTTTGGGATCACTGGTCCACGACCTTCTTGGGCTCGTTGGAGGGATCATCCTCTGCTACTTTGGGTACCGCTTGATGATCCGGCGAATCAAGGCTTATCCCGCTGATCGGAAATGGAGCTGGGCCGATGCAAAAATCATGCTTAAAGCCACCGCTCCAGGGACAATGTTCGCGCTCTTGGGGGCCATACAGATCTGGCTGATCGCCGCAAAAGGACCGCATTCCGATGGATCGAGGGCGTTCAGCGATAGCTACGCAGTGGCAAGTAAGAGCGGCGAGGAGCATCCCCCTGCGTCGGCCTCGGAAGTTGACCGACTCGGGACCCCTGAAGGTTCTCGGCGTTTGTTCCCGGAAACTCCCGTTGACGCGGCTACGGCATCAGGGGAGGAGGCCACGGACGCGCTCAGCGTTTCTATCGGCTCGAAGATTGCTCCAAGAACAAAAGCTGATGTTTTCGCGGCTGTGGCTGCCAAACCTCCCAAGACCAGGCAACAGGAGGCTAACCTGGACGCGATGCGAAGGATAGGGCGCAGGAGTCTGGAGAAGCAAAGGCTGGCGGCCGAAAAGAAGCGGTCGCGACTGGAAGCCATGTATCAAAAAGGAACGATTTCGAGCCAGGCCTACAGAAATGGCGAGAATGAGTATCGAATCGCTATTCAAAGGTATCGGAACGAAGTGAATGCCTCGGCGGTCGATGAGAATTGATTCCGTAATCGAGATCTCAACTTCCCGGAAATGAAAGGGAACTCCCGTTGCAAGAACCCAGTGAAGGAGGATACCGCATGACTTAGATCTAGTGTAAATATCTCCCTATAAGATACTTATAAATGTTGCCCGGGCGTATTCCAGGATGTGGCACGGGTGCTGCTTAAGACTGCTCAGGATTCAAGCAATGATTAATATTAGCGAACCGATGTCGGTAAGTTCCCCTGTAACGCTCTCTGGGAGTCCGTCGACCTCAGCGCAAAACGACACGTTTTCGTTTGAACGGATCCTTGAAGAATACCTTCCGCAAGTTCGCGCAATCGCCGACCGGATGAAACGCCGATTGCCGCAGAACATCGAAGTAGATGAGCTTTACAGTATAGGTGTGACTGGATTGATTGCAGCCGCGCGAAATTACTCCCCCTCCAAAGCGGGAAGTTTTGCGAGCTATGCCAGCACTCGAATTCGCGGAGCTATTCTGGATGAACTTCGCCGCAATGACTGGATGAGCCGGGGAAGACGCTCGAAGGCCAAGCGGCTTGACCTAGCAATCAACAAGCTTGAGCAAGAACGAGGAGGCATCGTTTGCGAAGAGGATCTCTGCACAGAAATGAAAATGACAGCTGAAGAGTTAGCCGAACTGCAGGACGAGGTCAGAGAACTTAAATTTGTCTCTTTTGATGAGGCTGAGTTGGATTCGGAGAATCAATCGCTCCATGAAATAGTGCCTGACGACTCCTGCCCGCCACCTTTCCTCGTCCTTGAAAGGAAAGAAGCTCTGGCGCTCCTCGCCGAGCGAATGACTTACCTGCCTGACATACAAAAGCGAGTGCTGGCGATGTACTACTACGAAAATATGAAGATCGCCGAGATCGCGGCTTGCTTCGGGGTCACCGAATCCAGGATTTGCCAAATCCATACGCAAACGCTTCGACTGTTGCGGGCGTATATGAAAAACGTCTTAGCCTGAGTGTCGCAGCCCGCAAGATTGCGATGAAAACGGGCCGGCAGCTGCATTGCTCATCGGTCGCTTCCCGTCCCACTTTTTATACTCCTGCTATTCTTGGTTTCTCCCGGGCAGCATAAAAGTGGGCCGGATGCTCCTTCTACCGGCAGTCCGGCTCGGACCGCCTTGCGGCGGCCCATTTTAATCGCCACGCCGCAATACTGCGCGGCTAGCCACGACAAATACCAGCGCTGCGTTCGGAGATATCACACCCGGTTCCGCAAAATCTATCAAAAAGGATAGCAGCGAACCCGTGGTATAGCGGGCGTCTCAGAACAGCGGGCTGACAGTTTGAATTGGGAGATGGGTGCTATTTCGCCTTGAAAAGACCTCCGCCTAGCGGCTGAACTCCGGCCATCTTGTATAAGCGGATACCGAGTACCTTCTTTGGTTGTCCAAATGTGAAACGGTAACCCAGCGAAAGAAGCGCATCGTAAATGTCTGCTGCTCTTAGCGGGTTTTTGCTTTTCTTGAGGAGTTCCACCACCGCCGGTCTTAACGTTCCGCGCTCGCCTTTAAGGACGCGCGGAGTCCTAGGGGTTGAAGAATTTGCTTGTTGTACAGGCGTTTTGCCTGTCTGGTTTTTCTGACTTTCGCCGGATCGAAAAAGCTCGTTTAAACGCTGCTCAAGCGATTCAATTTGCTCCGCGATCTGGGCGGCCTCCATTAGTTGTTTAGATGTTAGCTGCACTAATTCTGCATATTAGCGGGTTTTTGTTTTCGTGCAAAAACATTTTTTGAAAATGGGTATTACACGTCTGCCGGCAATGCGATGGCAGCGCGGATCGTGCATTAGCAATTCGATAGCAGGGTCTTGCTAGCTATTGACAGATTGCCACAGATGCGAGACGCTTTTTGCATCCCACACGGAACCTAGAACCCCAAACTCCCGAACCCCGCGGCCCGAGAAAAGCGCATGGCGACCCCCGTACCGCGCCTTTTGCGCGTCAGGTTGGCTTCCCCGGAGCGAGGTGGTTATCTTCGTGTGGCCTTCCGGCACGAATCAGCATTGACCCCCAATTGCCGCTTTTCTATAGTTGAAAATTCGCTATTGGAAAAGGGGGCTGCACATTGAATACAAGTTATGGCTCTTTCAATCGGAACCGACGCCCCTGATTTCGCCCTTAGTTCTAAGGGCGCGTACGGCCTCAAAATAGTAACGCCGAGCGAGAATCTCGAGAGCTTTGAATCCGAGCGCACCCTGGGTATGAGCGCAGTTGCGAAGCGATCGGCTTTCATTCTGGATAAAAGTGGCCTCATTCGGTACGCCGCAAGCTCTAACAGCTCGAAAGACCTTCCAAAATTCGAGGCTATCAAGGCAGAACTACGTAAATTAGCTTAGGTAAGAAAATATGATTTCCAATAGTACGCTTCGTTCCTTTAATGCAGGTCAAGGTAAAGAAGGCTTTTACTACTCACTGCCAGTGCTCGAGGAGGCGGGTGTGGGAACAATCTCCAGGCTCCCCGTCAGTATCCGAATCGTACTCGAGTCCGTTCTTCGAAACTGTGACGGGAAAAAGGTTTCGGAGATCGACATTCAAAGACTGGCGAATTGGAATGCCAAAGATCCGATTAAGGAGGAGATTCCGTTCGTCGTGGCGCGGATTGTCCTGCAGGATTTCACCGGAGTGCCGCTGCTTGTAGATCTTGCGGCTATGCGTGCGGCGGTAGCGAAGGTGAATCGCGATCCGAAGGTCATCGAGCCGCTTGTGTCCGTCGATCTGGTGGTTGACCACTCGGTACAAGTCGATTTTGCCGGCTCGCCGGAGGCGTTGAGCTTGAATCTTGACATGGAGTTCAAGCGGAACCGGGAGCGTTATCAGTTTCTTAAATGGGGACAACAAGCTTTTAAGACCTTTGGCGTTGTGCCGCCGGGGATTGGCATTGTGCATCAAGTCAATCTCGAATATCTGGCCAAGGGGGTGCTAAACGCAAAAACGGACCGGGGCGAGATCTTCTATCCGGACACTCTGGTTGGCACTGACTCGCACACGACGATGATTAACGGCCTTGGAATCGTCGGCTGGGGGGTTGGAGGCATTGAGGCAGAGGCGGGGATGCTGGGGCAACCGGTCTATTTTCTCACCCCGGAAGTTGTTGGCGTCCATATGAGCGGGCGATTGAGGGAAGGGGTGACTGCGACGGACCTGGCGTTGCATGTTACGCAATTGCTTCGAGCCAG
>DATMQC010000221.1:0-10837 GCA_035567275.1 Chthoniobacterales bacterium
GCAGCGCCATCCCTTATTCGGTGGATGTCTCAAACGGAGAGGCGGTTGCGGATCTTTGTTCGCGAATCGTCAAAGAATTCGGAAAAGTGAGCGTACTCGTCAATAACGCAGGTGTAACGCGCGACCGGTTGAGTATGCGAATGTCGGAAGAGGATTGGGACGTTGTTCTGGACACAAATCTAAAGGGAGCCTTTCATTTCATTCAAAATTTGCAGCGACCGATGATGAAGCAATCGTATGGTCGCATTGTGAATATCAGTTCGGTCAGCGGCCTGATCGGGCAGGCTGGTCAGACAAACTACGCGGCGAGCAAAGCGGGTCTGATTGGATTGACGAAGGCTTTGGCTCGTGAAGTGGCGGGGAGGAATGTAACTGTGAACGCCGTGGCACCAGGATTCATCGCCACGGACATGACGAGTCAACTGCCTGAAGCGGTCAAAGCTCAGGTTCTTCCGCTGATTCCGCTCAACCGGTTTGGCGACTGCGAAGACGTCGCCGCGGCGGTTGCGTTTATAGCAAGTCCTGAAGCCAAGTATATAACCGGCCACGTCTTGACGGTGGACGGGGGCATGGCCATGTAGAAGATAGAAGACAGAATACAGAAGTCAGAATACGGAAGGAAGAAGGAGAGAAGCGCAAAAGCAAGCTCTTCGCGGACAGGACACCAGAATCCTCGAAAAGCAAAACTGCTTGCTTCGGAACCGGGGCCTAATAGAGCATTGCCTCCGCAGGGGGATCAACCGATTCGACTTTGTCCGCCTTCATGACGACATGCGTCCGATCTCCGCTCTGGGTGAACGCCGCTTTTCCCGTGACCCTGATCCATCCCATTTCGGAGGCATTTACCTGCCTGGCTGCCTCAACCGGAAGGGCTACAGGTCGGGCGTCCGCTGCGCAGCAAACAATAAACATCCGAACCAGCTTGAACTGTTTCGTGTCCGTGCCCGGCAAGTACTGCCCGATCACCTCAATCGTTTTGCCGCCAACGATCTTTCGAAGGCTCTCCTCCTGTTCAGCATAAAGCAAGTCGGTCACTTCTAACGCAACATTCCCATCCGGCGCTTTCGGGAGGTACTGTGCGCTTCCGTCACCACTATCCGGCGCGGCGGGGTTCGCTGAATCATGATTCCCAGACGCTGGAGGGGTATCCTGCGGAAGCGGTTCCGAAACGGCCGCATCCTTTGCGCCTAACGCTTCCGAGGGGATGACCTGGCTTGCCTGCGTTCCGGCTCCGACAGTATTCGCGCGCACCGGCAATTTTGTAATATCCTGAACGAAACCTCGATTTAAGACCGCTTGCTGATCGTAGCTGTCTTTTGAGAGCGCGACCCCTGCAACCAAAGGCGCAAATAAAACGAGGATCGCAATCACACTGCGGAAAGGGTTCGTAGCATTCTCATGAACGCACTCTCCTTCTACGCAACATCGCGCACTTGGCTTTGCGGCGGCGTACACCAGACCTATCACGCAGAAGATTATACCCGCCACAAGCGTAAACGGCCGAAACTGCGGATGGAGATACTGATCGACTCTGCCAGTGAAGAAAAAATCGAGCAGTACAATCCCGATTCCGACAAGTGTCAACCCGTTTAGAAGGCTAGAGGCCTTGGCTCGCATACAAAAGGATAAGAAAACGACTGGAGATTATTCCGATCGCTATGAAAAGTCCAATTCCAAGGCAAACCACAAAACGTTTCTTGAACAACACGCTGTAAAGAAAGAACAGTTTCAGATCAAACATCGGGCCGAAGACCATAAAGGCCATCCGCGCAAAAAGCGGGAAGCTGACGAAAGTCGCGGCGATAAAGGCGTCCGACGTACTGCAGAGCGTCAGGACCAAGGCAATCGCCATCATTGCAATCGTGGAGAGAGTCGGATCCAGCGCCAACGGCAGAATTATTTGCTGATCGACGGCAGTGTTGAACGTTGCCGCCACCGCGGCGCCTATCATAAAATAGATCGCTGTGTCGATGAAATCGTCGCAAGTCATTCGGATTGCGGCAACGAGCTTTTGAGCAAAGCTGGATTCTAAATCATTTGAGGTCGCGTCAGGCAGCGGGCTGATCTGAAAAGCGAGACGTTTGCGAGATGTAATTTTCACTGCTCCCTCGCGCAAAATCTCTTTCGGACTCAAATGGCGCACTGACAAGCCGGCGAGCACAGCCATCAGATAGCCGAATCCGAGTCGTATTCCCATATTGAACCATGGCGCCTGACTTCGGAAAGCAGCGAAAGTACTGAAGGCGACGATCGGATTGACGATCGGCGAAGCCAGCATAAAGGTAACTCCGCACGAAACCGGCAACCCTTTGTTAATAAGCCTCCGGACAACAGGCACGATGCCGCACTCGCAGACAGGAAAGCATAGGCCAAGCAAACCGCTCACAAGGGTAGCGAGGAATCCGTTTTTCGGTAAAAACCCCGTAATAATCCTGGAAGGAACAAAAGCGGCGATCGCCCCAGAAACCAGCGAACCCACAAGGACAAACGGCAATCCCTCAAACGCCAGCGCCAGAAACGAAAAGAGAAAGTTCTGCCAGGAAAATGTGAACCAGCTCATTAAGTCACCTTCAGACTTGATCCAGCGGATTCGGATTCGCATCGCTGAAAAAGGCCATGCGTCGCAGGGTTATGAACGTGCCGAGCAGCGCCATAACGGGCCTCGCAATGACGGCAAATCAAAAGCACCCTCTCCAGCTGCGGAGTTTGCAAAATCTCCGACATCTCTCAATTCAGGGCGGTAGAATGAATCGGGGCAAAAGAGGTGGGTACAGCAAGTCTCGACAATCCCTTGCCTGCAATCAGCGTCAAGAGAGCGAATACCGCGAAGATGGGCGACAGCCGCATATGCTGACAGAAAGCCAGAAGGGCTGAATATCAAGTGCTTTGCCATGATGAAAATGTCTGCCGGTCGGCGAGGCAATCGTTTTTGGTGGCGGGTCAGCTCCGAAGAGGCTTGTTTAACGGTTCCCAGGACGAGGTTGAAGGAGGATGAGTTGTGTGCAGGCAGGCATATCACGGATATCACGGCTTGGTCAGCCCGACCCACCGGCAGCGGGCACTGCCATATCGAGTCGCTTCACGAGCGGAAAATCAGACGTATTGTTCAAAACTCCTTTGCAAGTCTGTGAGAAGTTCACGTTAGTGTGCAGTCCCTGAAAATAGTATGAATGTTGTTTTTCTGGCTTCAGCTTCTTGTTTTATGTTGATTTCGTCCTCATCTCTCGCCCAAGAAAGCCCTCCTCCCAAAATACCTCTTCAGGATTTTTTCAGAAATCCCGAAACCACCGCCTATGACCTCTCACCAAGCGGGGACCTGATAGGATTTTTGAAGCCGGTCGATAATCGTCTGAACGTCTTCGTGCAAAAGAGATCCGGCGGTAACGCAACGCAAATCACACACGTAAAGGATCGTGATCTCCGCGGATTCTTTTGGAAGGGAGAAGCGCATATCGTGTATTTAAAGGACAGCGCTGGCGACGAAAACTATCACGTCTATGTTGCTCGCAGCGATGGGAGCGGCGAGCAGGATATGACGCCGTTCGACGGGGTCAAAGCTGAGATCATCGACGACCTTGAAGACCATCCGACCGACTTGATCGTTGGCCTGAACAAACGCAATAAAGAAGTCTTTGATGCCTACCGGCTGAACGTTGAAACCGGCGAATTAAAGCTCGTTGCGGAGAATCCGGGAAATATTGCTTCGTGGAGAACGGATCATGACGGCAACATCCGGGTCGCTATCTCAACCGACGGAGTCAATACGAGCCTGCTTTACCGAAAGACCGCCGAGGAACCTTGGAAGCCCATTCTGACCACCAACTTTAAGGAGGTATTTTCACCTCAATTTTTTACGTTCGATAACAAAAATCTCTATGGCGCCTCAAACATAGGCAGAGATAAAACAGCGATTGTGGAATTCGATCTCGACAATGCCAAGGAAACACGCGTTTTATTCGAATCCCCGGAAGTTGACGCGTCGGGACTTAACTACTCCAAAAAGCGGAAGGTAATCACCACCGTTTCGTATACGACCTGGAAAGACCAACGCAAATACTTCGACCCGGTAACCGAGAAGCTTTACCAGACGCTGGAACAAAAACTGCCCGGCTACGATGTCTACATCACGTCGTCGAACCGCGATGAGGATGTCTTCATCGTCAGAACTATTACGGACAGGTCGCTCGGTTCCTTCTACTTATATGATTCAAAATCCGGTGAGCTGAAAAAACTCGCTGACCGCAATCCCTGGCTGAAGGAAGATGAGCTCGCGGAGATGAGGCCGGTCAGCTACGTTTCTCGTGATGGACTGACGATCCACGGTTATCTCACATTGCCGAAGGGAGTGGCTCCAAAAAATCTTCCGATCGTCGTAAATCCTCACGGGGGACCGTGGGCGCGGGACGAATGGGGCTTCGACGCGGAAGTGCAGTTCCTTGCAAATCGCGGTTATGGAGTTCTGCAAATGAACTTTCGCGGATCGACCGGCTATGGTCGCCGGTTCTGGGAAGCCGGCTTCAAACAATGGGGCCTGCACATGCAGGATGATATCAGCGATGGCGTGAAATGGTTGGTCGATCAAGGCATCGCCGATCCGAAGCGGATTGCGATCTACGGTGGAAGCTATGGTGGCTACGCGGTGCTGGCAGGGCTTACGAAGACGCCAGAACTGTACGCTGCCGGAATCGATTATGTGGGCGTTTCCAATCTCCTCACCTTCATGAAGACCATTCCGCCATACTGGAAACCGTACCTTGAAATGATGTATGAAATGGTCGGGAATCCGGAGAAAGACAAAAAATTATTGGAGGCAAACTCACCGGCCCTGAATGCAGATAAGATCAGGGCGCCCTTGCTAGTGGCGCAGGGCGCAAAAGATCCTCGGGTAAATATCGAGGAGTCCAATCAGATCGTTCAGGCGCTGAAGAAACACGGCATCGACGTTGAGTACATGGTGAAGGAAAATGAGGGCCATGGATTCAGCAACGAGGAGAATCGGTTTTCATTCTATGAAGCCATGGAGAAGTTTCTGACCAAGCACCTTGAACCGGCGACGTAGGCAGGAACTGACCTCACGAGGTTTTCCGCGATCTGCAGGGCGTTCAAGGCAGCTCCCTTCAAAAGCTGGTCACCGCAAACCCAGAACGCCAGACCGTTTTCTAAGGCGGAATCCACTCTGATCCGTCCTACTTGGCAATTGTTTTTGCCGGCGCAATTCAGCGGCATCGGATACTGCTTTGCGCCCGGGTTGTCGACGACTTCCAGACCAGGAAATTTTGCGAGCACATCGCGCGCGTGCTCCACGGAAACCGGTCGCTCAAATTCTGCATGAACTGCAACGGAATGGGCACGAAAAACAGGAACCCGAACGCACGTAATCGAGGCGCGCAGAACCGGATGATGCATAATTTTCCGGCTTTCATTGACGAACTTGATTTCCTCCCTTGTGTATCCGGTCTCCGAGAAAACGTCCACTTGAGGCAGCACATTGAACGCGATTGGATGAGGAAAAACCTTGGGTTCATACTTCTCGCCCCGGAGGTGCGCACTTGTCTGAAGTGACAACTCGTTTATTGCTCGCGCGCCGGCACCTGAAACCGCCTGATAGCTCGATGCAACGACCCGGCGTACGCCAAACTCGCGGTGCAAGGGATACAGCCCCATGAGCGCGATGATCGTCGTGCAGTTCGGATTGGCAATAATTCCTTTTTGGCTCGAAAGGTCCGCCGGATTTATCTCGGGAATCACAAGGGGAACATCATCGTCCATGCGAAATGCGGACGAATTGTCAACCACCACCGCACCGGACTCGACCGCGAAGCTCGCAAATTGCCTCGAGGTTCCGGCTCCCGCGCTGAATAAAGCAAGATCAACCCCTTGAAATGAGTCCTTGGAAAGCAGCTCGACATCTACTCGTTCCCCCTTGAATTCAAGGGATTTTCCTACAGATTTCGCCGATGCAAGCAGTTTCAGTTGCCGGACCGGAAAGTCGCGCCCTTCCAAGAGCCGAATCAACTCGGCTCCGACCGCGCCGGTTGCTCCAGCAATTGCTACGTTAAATCCTGTACTCATGAAAAGACGGAAAACCTAAACGCTAAAATGGCCTGGCACAAGATAGTCATCGATACCAAAACGCAATTGCTGAAGTTGTTCTGCGACCAGCGGGAGGTATTCTCAGCTCCAGTCTCAACGTCGCGGGCCGGTCTTGGGTTCGAGCCGGGAAGTTTCAAAACGCCTACAGGGTTATTTCGCATTAACGAAAAGATCGGACAAAATGCACGGACCGGAACCATCTTCAAAGGACGGGTTCCGGTCGAAGATCCGCCGGCTTTCGACGGCGATCTCATTACGACGCGCATTCTGTGGCTGGATGGTTTGGAAAGAGAAAATGCGAACACAAAAGAGCGACATATTTATATCCACGGGACGAATCAGGAGAGTCTCGTCGGGCAAGCTGTAAGCCATGGATGCATTCGGATGCGCAATGACGATATCATTCGTCTATTCGAAATGGTTCCTGTGGATACCTGGGTCGAAATTATAGGATAGACCTGGTCCAGACGCTCTGCGCAGAGTCCTGTTCCGTTACAAGGATCCAAACACGGTTTCAGACGAATTTGTGAAAATCCATTTGTGTCTGCCGTTGGTTCAGCCTAATACGGGAGTGCTGCTAGCTAAGAAAGGAGGCGAGACTGATGAACATTGTGAAATATTTCACTTTAGTGGCTTTGGCCGCTGCGGCGCTTGGCGTTTCTGCTTGTGCTAAAAAGGAACCCCCTCCGCCACCACCGGCGCCACCCACGACCGGCTTGTCCAAATAAGGTCTCGACCTTAGGAGGATTTGACACCCGCCTCAGCCGGTTCTGAGGCGGGTTTTTCTTTTGGAAATACTCACCGAGAGGGATCCCGACAGCAGAAAACGCCAATCTAATTCAACTGCTTTGGTGATGCCAACGCGACGATCTACATCAATTTCAATGGATCGACGTCTGCGCAAAATTTTTGTCCCGCCGATTTCAAAAAAGTCCCGGCCATGAAATCTCTGATTGATCGCCAACGCCTGTGTCAGCTTGCCCGGGCCCGAACAGAGCCTGTGAAGTTCCGAAAGGCCGCGACGCTCAGCCATCACCTCGATCCCGCCGACGGGCTCAAGCGCGCGTATCAGGACGAAGCCATTTGCTTCTCTTCCCTTGACCAGGAAATTGAGAAGCCAATGGATCCCATAATTGAGGTAGACGTACAAGGTTCCGGCAGGATGTACTTGAATAAATTCGCGCGCTCCGTGCCGAAGAAATGTATGGCTGGCCGCGTCGCCATGTTCCGCATAGGCTTCGGTCTCGACGATGATGCCGGAAGTTTCGCCCCAGACCAATTCACATCCAATAAGCGACTTCGCGCAAACCAAGGGATCGCCCTCGAAAAACGTTCGATCGATCATTGCCGTTCATTCATAACCCGGAAGGATGGTCCAGGAAACGCCACGGTAGATAAAATTCTGCCGCCACTTTGGCGGTGAGCGCCCGAACACCAAATGTTTCTGTGGCATAGTGACCGCCGTAAATGAGGTTGATCTTAAGCTCTTCGGCTAAGGCAAACGTGTGGTGAGGTCCCTCGCCCGTCACAAAAGTATCGATCCCCTGAGCTGCGACCTTATCCAAAAGAGTCCCGCCTGCGCCGGTGACGATGCCAATACGCCGTACCTTTTCAGGACCCGAGGCGCAAACCCATGGATCTCGGCTGAGGACATCTCGAAGACGTTCCAGCAGTTCCCGGAAATCAAGTTCTGTTGAGACGGAGACACCCAAACGTTTGGAGTTGCAAAATAGCGATTCAGCTTCGGGAAGCCCCAGAGCCTTCGCCAGCAAAATGTTGTTTCCCAATTCGGAGTGCAGATCCAAGGGCAGATGCGCGCTGTAAACAGCCAGATTCGCTACGATCGATCGCCGAAGCTTTCTGTAGTAAGCACCTGTTATCGGGCCGAGCCCGCCCCAGAACAAGCCATGGTGCACGATCAGCAGGTCAACGTTCTCTCCAATCGCAAGTTGGATCGTCGCTTCACTCGCATCCACCGCGGCCCCGATCTTCGTCACCCGCCCGTCGTTTTCCAGCTGCAGGCCATTGAATGCATTCGGGTAATCCTCGATTTCCTTGATCTTCAAGAAATCGTCGAGAAAATTGCAAATCGTATTGAGCATCGATGGAAGAATACGGATTGCAGTTCCGCTTCAGGTTTTTTTTCAGGAGTGATACGGATAGCAGTCAGCGACCCGCCGTCAGATCAGAGCGCGCGGTATTTCTTTATCGGCGTACAGTATCGAGACCTTTTTTATGCCTTTGATCCTTCTTGCAATAGCGCGCAACTGCGCAAGGATCCGCGCTAACACCAATTCATTCTTGTAACCGATCGAATAGCAGAACTCCGGCCGGACGGCCATATGCAACAGCACGAGAGTATCGTCATGAACTCGCGTATAGACCAGGACCCCGGCGAGATCCTGTTTCTTCCCGCGATCAACAAACGCGTATAAGGTTTGCACCTCAAGCTCCCCAATTCCGATGCGCAGGGCTCCCCCGTCATCGATAATCTTTGGGAATCCGTAACTCGCAATTGAAGCATTGATACTCGACATGTGCTGATTCTGTTCGGGATGAAAAAACATCAGCGATTCCAATTCATCGCGTTGATCCGAGGTCAACCGAGAGGAGAATACCAAAGGCAGCACGGGAATTCTCCTAGGTTGGCGGCGATCGAAAGTCAATTGAATGAATGAACATCATTTGATTTGCGCTCTGGTCACTCGGAGAAATTCGGTGCGACTTTTCGGTAGTGAAGCGTTGGCTGTTTCATTTAACCTTTGAACGCCTTTCAGGGGTCGATCCAAAAATGATCGCTCGACTTGGTTTTTTGGGCGATTATGTTTCTTCCAGTTCCATGGCGCAACTCTCCCCCCAGAAGCGCAAAAAACGTCGAGTCCAACTTCGTGAAGCCCAGCGCAGGAGGCGTGCACGACTGAAAGAGGACTCCAAAAGCTTTCTGCAAATCATCCTGAGTCAAGAAACGCTGGTGGCACTGCGCAACTACAGTGAAGCAGTCGGCAAACCATTGCATACCGCGGCCGCGGAATTAATCGATCGAGGCCTTCGGCGAGAGCAGAAGAACCTCGAAGAACCGCACCTTCCGAACCCGCATCCTTCCGACTCACCGGCCGAAAGGCCTAATGGATCACTTTCGGAAGCAATCCTTGGCGCCGAACCGCAGGATGATTCAACAATTCGGCCCAAAGGGTCGACCAGCCAGATGGATTTATTCAGTGGATAATGGCCCATCGCCGTTTCAGTAACGCGGCGGAAGCTTTTATTGGACCGGGTTTGACGTTGGGTGCCTACCTGTTCTAGGTTGGCTGTGCGAGGACCTTAGCGTCCTGGCTTGCCTGCACAAAACCGATACAATCCTGTTAATCCTATGGCTTACGAATTACCTCCTTTACCTTATCCATTCGCCGCATTGGAGCCGCATATCGATGCCAAAACCATGGAAATCCATCATGACAAACATCATCAGGCTTACATCACCAATGCTAACAATGCCCTGAAGGATTATCCCGAACTTGCTGCAAAACCGGTTGAGGAATTGCTCGCCAATTTGAGCGCAGTTCCCGAAGCAATCCGGACCGTTGTGAGAAATAATGCCGGCGGCCACGCAAACCATTCATTCTTTTGGAAAATTCTGGGTCCAAATGCCGGAGGATCTCCAACGGGTAAGCTGGCTGACGCCATCAATTCCACCTTCGGCAGCTTCGATCAATTCAAGGAGAAATTTCAGGCGGCCGCAGTTGGACGCTTTGGCAGCGGCTGGGCGTGGCTCGTCTTGAATAAGCAAGGCAAACTCGAAGTTACTTCCACACCCAACCAGGACACTCCAATAAGTGACGGTCTCAAACCGATTTTTGGTGTCGATGTATGGGAGCACGCGTACTATCTGCTTTACCAGAATCGGCGGCCCGATTATCTGAAGGCGTATTGGAACGTCGTCAAGTGGGATGAGGTTGAAAAACATTACGAGGCGGCGGTCTAGCTGCATTTCCTGCAAGAGAAAGGTCCCCCGCCGGGCCGAAGCAATCGCTCTGGCCCGTGGTTTAGGGCCAGCGCGGTACGGGGGTCGGACAGGGCCGGATTTTCGAGGTACCCGCGGGAACAGTCGCCTCGGAGATCCGACCCTGCCAGTTTGACCCGCAAGAATGGCTCTCGGCTTTTGGGGTACACCCGTTGCATCGCATCGATTCGGCGATTCGCTTAAGCCAAAATTTATGGCCTTTCTGAACGACCACTACTTCAAACTTAAGGCAGGGTACCTTTTCCCCGAGATTGCGCGTCGGGTTCGCACGTTTACAGAGGAGCATCCCGAATTGGCAAAATCGTTGATCCGATGCGGAATCGGCGACGTTACGGAACCGCTTCCACCTAGTGCGATTTCGGCGATGCATCAGGCGATCAATGATCTGGCGCACCGAGAGACATTTCGAGGATATGGTCCGGAGCAGGGCTACGAATTTTTGCGCCATGCCATTGCAGAAAATGATTATCGGCGGCGAGGGATCGACATCGCAGACGACGAGATCTTCGTTTCCGATGGATCAAAATGCGATTGCGGAAACATCCTGGACATTTTTGGGCACCAGAATCGCGTGGCTATAGTCGACCCCGTCTATCCGGTATACGTCGATACAAATGTCATGGCGGGGCACACCGGGCCCGCTGATAAGAACGGCGCATACGAGGGGCTTCTCTACCTCCCTTGCACCAGGGATAATGGTTTTGTACCGGAAATTCCGGCACG
>DATMQC010000222.1:0-10892 GCA_035567275.1 Chthoniobacterales bacterium
TAAGGCTCCTTCTCCCGGTTCGTTCGAAATCCAAACGCCGGCGCAGCCGTCGCCGAAAGTGCAGATACCTTGCCAATTGGAGCGATCTGTGCTTTTCCGGTCAAGAAGCGTCGATGTTGGCTCCATGACAACGATCAGAACATTGCGAAAATCGGCGGATAAATTGTTTACCAACTGGATTGCGCGCACGCTGGCCGTGCAGCCGCCGTTTCCGAGGTCCATCTGCATCGCGGTTTGGCCGATCAGATTTGGTAGCTTAGCGGCAGTCAACTCGGCGATTCCCGGCAGAAGCAGACCTTCACTCGAAACGCCCAATACCGCGTCAAAAGGCTGCTCAGGAGGTTCCGCAAGAATCTCTACAGCGATTGCCGAAGTCGACTCCTCGACTGCACGAGCGAATGTCGCAGCATGCTCTACGAAGCCATCCATCGACAGAAACTTCTCACCCGCTTGATTGTAACGATGCCGATTCCCGATCAAGAGCAAACGAACAAAATCGAATAGGGAGGTCTTTTCGGCATCATCGGCTTCCAATTTTTCAAACCACGAAGAGATAGCGCCGAGCATTTCCTGATTACTGAGGCGCAACCCAACGAGGGGCGCATAAATGGCGCGTATGTAACGACTCACGAGATCAGATTCAGTGAAAACACCGTAGCATGCCAGGAAAAGGTTTGTCGCCCAAATTTAGAGGGCGTCAGTTCCGAAAGCATCCTCTTACATGCCCACTCTCCATTCCTCGAGAAGGTCTGCCGGTATCTCCTTCAGGAAACGGGAAGGACGTTGCAGCTGATTATCGAGCGAACCGCTTGGCCAAAAGGCCGGGTAGGAGAGATAAAGCTCGTCCTTGGCTCGGGTGACCGCGACATAAAATAACCGGCGTTCTTCTTCCACAGCATCAAGGGATTCGAGCGAACGCGAACTCGGGAACATTCCGTCCGCTAACCAGACCACAAAGACCGCTCTCCATTCCAATCCTTTAGCCTGGTGAATCGTCGATAACGTGACCTTCTCCGTCTCCTCTTCCGGATCACCTACCCTTTCTGTGTCGCTGGTTGCCAAGAGCGATAACTGACTTAGAAACTCAATTGGATCCTGAAACGTCCTGGCGAACGACTCAAGCGTTGTGAGATCGTCGCGGCGTTGCTCATAGTTCGCATATTTAGCCTGCAGATAATCATCGTACATTGCTTCCAGGATGACGTGTATCATCCGAGCAGGTGCAATGGCTTGTCGCTGAGGAGCAATCTCGTCAAGAGTATAACAGAGTTGATGCCATGCCTTCTCCGATTTCGGCGCGACACGACACCGACTCAACCAGGTTTTAAAGCTGCCGCGTTCCGGATCCGGCGCCGACGAAACTTGTTCCCAAAGCTTCTCTGCTGTTTTCACCGCGACGCCAGGCAGCAGTCGCGCCATGCGCTTGAACGCAACTTCATCGGCGGGATTGACTACAAACTTCATGAACGCGGCGACATCCTTAATGTGCGCCTGCTCGAAGAATCTGAGCCCGCTGGTGATCGAGAAGGGGATTCCGGCTCGGGTTAGTGAGAGTTGCAACTCCAACGACTGGAAGTGGGCGCGATAGAGGACTGCTATCTCGTTGAGCTCAATCCCTTCGTCCCTTAATTCGAGAATACGCTGGCAAACGAATAAGGCCTGCTGGTTGTTGTCAATTAGGGGAACCAAAGCAGGCCTGGTGGCAAAACCCTCGCGGTGCGCTCGCAATGTTTTTGAGAATTGTTTGGTATTTGCTTTAATCGCTGCATTTGCGACTGCCAGAACTTCGGGGACGCTGCGATAGTTCGTCTCGATACGATAAATCATTGCGTCGGGATAGCGCTTCGGGAAATCAAGAATGTTCTGATAATTAGCTCCCCGCCAGGAATAGATCGACTGGGCGTCGTCGCCCACGACCATTACGCTCTTGTGATGCATTGCCAGCAGGTCGATGAAGCGCGACTGAAGTTTGTTCGTGTCCTGGTATTCATCCACGAGGATAAACTCAAAATATCGCTGATAAAATTCAGCGGCGCCCGGATCCTCTTCGAGAAGTTGGACACACTTTGAGAGCAGATCGTCAAAGTCCACGGTGTTCGCAGCGCGCTTTCGTTCTTCGTACTTTTTTTGGATGAATTCGATCTGATTCGTCAGCGGCAAAAATCTTCTGTACTTTTCGCCGATCACTTTCGCTAACGGCCGATCTGTATTCAGCGAGAAGCTGAAAATGTCACCCAGCACTTCGGCGGTAGGAAAGCGGATTTGTTTGGTGTCAATTCCCGAAGAGGCGAGCACCGAAGCGATCAAATCCTCCTGGTCTTCCCGATCCATGATCGAAAAGCCGGGCTGGAAACCAATTTCGCGAGCATGCCTCCGTAGGAGTCGGTTTCCGATCGAATGAAAGGTCCCGCCCCAGATTCCCCGCGTTTCCAAGGGGAGAAGCGCAGAAACCCTTGCCAGCATCTCGCGCGCAGCTCTGTTTGTAAAGGTAAGCAACAAGATGGATTGAGGTTCGACTCCGTTGTCCAGGAGCCAGGCGACTCGGTAGATAAGCGTCCGCGTTTTTCCACTCCCTGCGCCCGCCAAAACCAGGGCGGGCCCAGGTCCGGAAGTGACAGCGGCGTACTGTTGATCATTCAACCCGGCGCGATAGTCGATGCCGCTCGATGGCAGGGGCGCGATCTTCTTGAGTTGATATTCACGAGGCATGAAGCCGGAGAACCGGATAAATTGTGTTAATCAGGCATTGTGCTAATCAAGCTCGCTCATTGAACACTCGAAACCGGAAGAACTCAATCCCTCAGAGGATGCAGAACGCCGTGCCTGCAGAAGCGGGTGAGACGAAAACGCTTGCGTGTCGTAAGATTTTTCCTATGTTCAGCCCTCCTTAGAAATATGGCATCGAGTGACAACATTGATCTGAGTGCGTTTCGACTGCACGAAAAGGATACTGGCAGTGCAGACGTTCAGATCGCCTTGCTGACCCGTCGAATTAATCAGTTGACCGATCATTTAAAGGCTTTTCGAAAAGACCATTCGTCCCGTCGAGGTCTGCTCAAGCTCGTAGCCACCCGTAGGAGTCTGCTTGATTACCTCAAGCGTACCTCGCAGGATCGCTACAAGTCCGTCATCGAAAAACTAAACTTGCGGAAGTAGATCGAGTCGCTCTTGTCTCCTGGCTTTTTTGGGTTGGACCTTGTGTCATTGGAAGCTATGCTTTCAAAGCTGCTCCGTAGGACTTTTGCCCTTCCGATCGAATCTACTGAATAGAGACGTTCGGAGGGCGAACCCACCTGGGAGCCGAACATAACCAATACCTAACCCTTGCCTCTGAGATCCACCAGGCGGCCTTGGTCTTAGGTCCGAGCCCCGAGGATCCTTCGGAATTCGGACCTACGAGCAAGGGCGAATGCCTTTGGTTATACTCCGAGGCTCATTCAATGGAAAAAAGAGTCTCAAAAATCATCGGTTCCTCCGATCTCACGATCGAAACTGGAAAACTTGCTAAACTTGCCGACGGCTCCGTAACTGTCCGTTCCGGCGATACGATCATTCTGGTTGCCGCGGTGTCTTCCAGCTCAATCAAGGAAGGACAAGATTTCTTTCCGCTTACGGTAGACTATCGGGAAAAGGCAGCGGCAGCCGGCAAATTCCCCGGTGGTTATTTTAAGCGCGAAGGTCGCCCTTCGGAAAAGGAAACCCTCACTTCGCGCATGACGGATCGCCCGTTGCGACCGCTCTTTCCCAAAGGCTACTTTTACGACACACAGGTTATCAGCGTGCTGTTAAGCGCCGACGGAGAGAATGATCCGGACATCCTGAGTATTAACGGGGCGTCAACGGCTCTCTGTGTTTCCGATATTCCGTTTGCCGGGCCGATTGGGGCGGTTCGAATCGGTCAAGTCAACGGGGAATTCGTTGTTAATCCGACTCATTCCGAACGTCAGCACAGCAAGCTCGATCTTGTTTATGTCGGTACCTCGGACGACGTGGTGATGATTGAAGGCGCCGCCGACGAATTGCCCGAAGAAGATTTCGTTCGCGCCCTGGAATTTGCGCATCCATTTGTCCGCGAAATCATCGAAATGCAGAAGGAACTTGCTTCCGTCGCTGGCAAACCGAAGCGGGAAGCTGCCCTTTTGAATGTTCGCGACGATCTTTTGGAGGTTGCGTACCAGGTTGCCGGAGATCGAATTGAAGCCGCCCTTTACACCAGCGGAAAGATCGCCCGGAGTAAGGCGGTCGATGCGCTGAGGAGTGAAGTTCAAGCAGCCGTTCTTGCGCATTATCCGGACGCGACTCCATTCGAAATCTCGCAGGCATTCGACTACCTCCAGAAAAAGGCGTTTCGGATAAGTATTCTTGATCGGCAAAAGCGCTGTGACGGGCGCGGTCTCTTTGAGATTCGTCCGCTGAGCGCCGAAGTTGGCCTGTTGCCGCGTTCCCACGGTTCGGCACTTTTTGCACGGGGTGAGACGCAAGCCGTTGCTCTCGCAACGCTGGCTTCGGTCGAAGAAGCCCAAATGATCGACGGCTACACCGGTGGAGAACAATCCAAGCGTTTTATTCTGCACTATAACTTTCCACCGTTCAGTGTCGGCGAAACCGGCCGCTTCGGGGGTGCCAGCCGACGCGAAATCGGCCATGGCGCCCTGGCCGAAAGGTCGATTGAGCCGGTCATCCCGAGTGAAACCGAGTTTCCGTACGCTATCCGAGTCAGTAGCGAGGTGATGGAATCAAATGGCTCGACTTCAATGGCAAGTGTTTGTGCAGGTGTGATGGCGTTGATGGACGCCGGCGTCCCAATCCGAAAACCTGTAGCCGGTATTTCTGTGGGACTGGTTACTGAATATGAAGCCGAGCAACTGAAGCGCTATGCCACGCTTACGGATATCATCGGGTCGGAAGACCATTTCGGCGACATGGACTTCAAGCTTTGCGGTACCAGAGACGGTATTACCGGTTTTCAGCTGGACCTAAAGCTTCCGGGCATTTCGCATAAAATTATGGCGGAAGCAATTCGGCAGGCCAGGGATGCACGAATGAAAGTACTCGACGTGATGACTGTCGCGATCACCGTGCCGCGCAAGGAGTTGAGCCAATATGCGCCGCGAATTGAAACCGTAAAGATTCATCCGGACAAGATCGGTCTCTTGATTGGGCCCGGGGGCAAGACAATCAAGGGCATCGTGGCTGAGACTGGGGCTGAGATTAATATTGATGACGATGGCTCGGTACACATCTATTCAGCCAATCGCGACAGTTTGAATCGCGCAAAAGAAATCATCGTCGGGATGACCAAGGAGATTGAAGTAGGCGAGACGTATCAGGGGCGGGTTGTATCGATCAAGGATTTCGGCGCGTTCGTTGAGGTCTTGCCCGGAAAAGATGGACTGGTCCACATTTCTGAGCTGGCAGACTTTCGCGTAAAGAGCGTGGAAGACGTGGTGAAGGTCGGAGACCTGGTCTGGGTAAAATGCATCGGAATCGATGACAAGGGTCGCGTGAAGCTCAGTCGCAAGGTGGCCATGCGGGAGCGCAACGCCGAAGCCGAGAACGCTTTGCAAGACCAGTAATTCGCGGGACGGGGTCATGTCTCAATATTCAACATTCGCCCTTACTTGAACCAAAGTTGCTTGCTCGTCGGCGAGCGAATGTTGAATATTGAGACATGACCCCGTCGCCCAACCGAGTAATAATTCTCCGTGCCCGGCCAAAATTCCGTTGCGATTAGAAAAAGTAATACTAGCCTCACGTTCTGTCGGAGAACGGTCGGAATGCATAGAGATTTTGATTGCCTAACTCATCGAAGCCCATATTCTCGGGCTCTTCAAAAAGCCTGAGGTGTTGCTTGAACTCAAATGTGTTGACCTCAGAGGAGCGTAGCCGGTTCAGTTGTAGTGGTCGTGTCGCGGTCAGCGTTCACGGATCCTTAACCCGATTTGTGACGTTGCATGGCTAATATCTTTCCTCGCTGGACTAATCACCTGCCCATAAAGATTGTTTTCTGCCTCCTCGTCCTGAGTTGTGCAGCTTCAGCCGCCTATTGGTACTACTTAACGCCGGAGTACATGCGTGTGGGCTATCAGCCGGTGCAGCCGGTGCCGTTTTCTCACGATATCCATGTCACACAGCTTGGGATGGATTGCAGATATTGCCATTCCTATGTGGAGATCTCGTCTCACTCGAATGTGCCGACGACTCAGACCTGCATGAATTGCCACACCCAGATTCAGTCCACGAATCCCAAGTTAGAAGCGGTTCGCGAAAGCTGGCAGACCGGGCAACCGGTCAATTGGGTAAAAATTCATCAGGTACCGGACTTTGCATATTTCAATCATTCGGTGCATGTGAACCGGGGAATCAGCTGTGTCAGTTGCCACGGTCAAGTGAATCACATGGATGTGGTTTTTCAGCAAGAATCCCAGACGATGGGCTGGTGCTTGAATTGCCATCGGCACCCGGAGAACAATCTAAGACCGATAAATCAGGTATTTAACCTGGATTGGAAACCAGGCAACGAGGAGTCTCAGCAGCAGATTGGCTTGGAACTTAAGGAAAAATGGAATATCGACCCGCCGCAGAATTGCTCGGGTTGCCACCGGTAATGAAGACAGTTTTTCGACATCCTCCTGAAGATCTCACCGGCAAGCGCTACTGGCGGAGCCTTGAAGAATTAGCCGATACGCCGGAGTTTCGATCCTGGCTCCAGCGCGAATTCCCGGCTGGTGCAGCGGACTTGGAATTAGATGGGGTCTCTCGTCGCAACTTCCTTCGCCTTATGGGCGCTTCGATGGCGCTGGCCGGTATTGGTCTAAGCGGTTGTCGCAGGCCGGAGGCTTATATCGCTCCCTATACCAAGAGTGTCGAATGGCTTGTCCCCGGCAAGGCTGTCCTGTATACGACATCGATGCCTGGACCGAAGGGTGGCGTGCCGCTGATCGCGACGACATTCGAAGGGCGTCCCACGAAACTCGAGGGCAACCCACTCGTCCCTTCAAGCAATGGAGGAACAGATCTGTTTGCGCAAGCGTCGGTGCTAGACCTCTACGATCCTGGGCGGGCTCGCACTTTCATCCGAGACGGCGAAGAGGCGGGTGCTCAACAGTTCGATGTCTATCTTGCCAGTGTCGCAAAGGATTTGGAGGCGGGCAAGGGTGCCGGATTCGCCATTCTGATGGAAGAGCAGGTTTCTCCGACGCGCGACCGTTTTCTACGAAAGCTTAAGGAGCGATTTCCTGAAAGTGGCTTGTACACCTACAATCCTCTCGGATTCGAGGAGCATGACTTGGCAGCGGCTGCTCTATTTGGCCCTGATATCGCTCTGAGAGCGGATTTTGAGGCGGCGGACATAATCGTTTCGCTGGATAGCGACTTTCTGGGCATAGAGCAGACGGTGCAATCGGTCCGGGATTTCAGCCGGCGCCGTCGAGTGCACGGTTTGGGACAAGACATGAACCGGCTGTATGCAGTTGAGAATCGCTACACGATCACCGGTGGAATGGCTGACCATCGTCTTCGCTGTGCGGCGTCGCAGATTCCTGCGTTCGCAGTGAAGTTGGCAAAAGAAGTTGCGGCTTCGACGAACGACCGGGTTTTAAATGCAGTTGTGGCCCAGTTGAAAGATGGCGGCACGCCGTTTGATGAGGTCTGGATTAAAGAGTGTGCCGCCGATCTTGTTGCAAGGAAAGGAAAAAGCCTTGTGCTGCTTGGGGATCGGTTTCCGGCGTGGGTTCACGGAGTTGCACTCGCGATGAACAACGCCCTTGGCGCCTTCGGTTCGACGCTCCGGGTGCTTAGCGTGCCGCGCGTTAAGACCTCAAGCTTTCGAGACCTTGTTGCTGACACGAAGGCTCGGGCAATCAAGAGGCTTTTTATTTTTGGCGGAAATCCTGTTTATGCGGCGCCGGCGGATTTTGAATGGGGCGAACTTCAGCGTGCGATTCCCGAGGTGGTCCGGCTTGGTTACTCGTTTGACGAGACATCCAGCCCTTCCAAGTGGCATGTGCCGGAGGCGCATTATCTCGAATCGTGGGGCGACCAGCGCGCTCCGGACGGAACCTACCTTCCGATTCAGCCGATGATTCTTCCCCTGTTCGGGGGCTTGTCGCAACTCGATCTGTTGGCCAAATTGGCCGGACTTCCTGCCGGCGTTGAGGCGATTCGCGAGACCTTCAAGACTTTTAACCAGGAGAGCGATTTCGAGTCGGCCTGGACAAGATTCTTGCGGCAGGGATTTGGCGAGTCGAGCAGCTATCAGGCTGCGAAAGTCGAATTTAACCCGAACGCATTGCCGGACCTGCTCAAAACGGCAGGGCCTCCTCCAGGACCTGTATCCCCGGGCGCGATCGAAATTGTGTTTCCGGCTGATTACAAGATCTACGACGGCAGGTACGCCAATAACGGCTGGTTGCAGGAATTGCCGGATCCGATAACAAAGATCACGTGGGATAACGCGATTTCGTTGAGCAAATCGACTGCGAAAGCTCTGCAGTTGGAGGACGGCGACCTCGTCGAGATCGGTGTCAACGGTAGAAAGTTGCGGGCGGCCGTGATGATCGCCCCCGGCCATGCCGACTATTCGCTTAGCCTTCCGCTCGGGTATGGGCGATGGGTGGTCGGAAAGGTTGGCCAGGGAATTGGCTTCAATGCTTACGCGCTGCGGACGTCCGACTCGCCATACTTCGCGACGGGAGCCACGGTAAATCTCGTTCAGAAGAATGGACATCGGCTCGTGCAGACGCAAAACCATTACAGCATGGAGGGTCGGGCCCTGGTCCGAGAAGCGACCGTCGACGAATTCAAGAGAAATCCTGCCTTTGCGAAAACCGTTTGGATGGATGCGGAAATTCCGCCGAACGTATCGCTATACAGCCATCCGCCCCTGAACGCTCCAAACCAGTGGGGTATGGTTGTCGACTTGAACACTTGCATCGGTTGCGCGGCTTGCGTGATCGCCTGCCAAGCGGAAAACAACATCCCGATCGTCGGTAAGGATCAGGTAGATAGAGGCAGGGAAATGCACTGGATCCGCGTCGACAGATACTTCGCCAGTGCGGAGGGGGATAAGAATAATCCGCATCTGGAAGAAGATCCGGAAATGGTCATGGAACCGATGATGTGCCAGCACTGCGAAAATGCGCCTTGCGAAACCGTTTGCCCGGTTAATGCGACAGTGCACAGCGAAGACGGGCTCAATGTGATGGTTTACAACCGGTGCATTGGCACCCGCTACTGCTCAAATAACTGTCCATTCAAGGTTCGCCGTTTCAACTTCTTTAGCTACAATGACAGACCGGTGATGGATCGCATCGAAAAGGGTTTGCCTGGATTTCAAGGCAAACAGCAGCTGTATCTCGGGCCGTTGGCCCCCTGGGGTATGGACGAACTGTCGAAGATGCAGAAAAATCCGAACGTTTCGGTTCGGATCAGAGGTGTAATGGAGAAATGCACCTACTGCCTGCAAAGGATCGAAACTGCAAAGGTCTCTCAACGCGTGAAAGCAGGGGTAAAAGGCGATCTGAGCCTTCCGACCGATAGTGTAAAAACGGCTTGCCAGCAGGCATGCCCTGCCGAAGCAATAATCTTCGGTGATATCAAGGACCCGAAGAGCAGAGTTTCGCAGCTCCGTACCCTGCCTCAAAATTATCATCTTCTTGAGTACCTGAACATTCAGACTCGAACGACTTATCTCGCTCGGATCCGCAACCCAAATCCAAAAATGCCGGGTGCGGCAAGGGTCGGCAACATCAACGTAGATGAACACGGCGATCAGAGACACAGTGCGCCGCGGGCAGAAAGCGAAATGGATGGAGGAAATGCCTGATGGCTGAACCCGATGCATCAACGGTCGCTTTCGTAGAGCGGATGCCAAGGCGTCCGCTCGTTCTGAACAACCATTCGATGGCATGGATCTCGGATCGAATCGCCGGGATCGTGGAGAACAAAGCGCCGCTTTGGTGGTGGATTACCATTAGCATCACGGGTTCCTTCGCGGCTTTTGGGACATTCTGCATGCTTTATCTCCTATACACCGGCGTCGGGGTTTGGGGCAATAACGTTCCGGTCGGCTGGGCCTGGGACATCACGAATTTCGTATTCTGGATCGGCATCGGTCACGCCGGGACCCTGATTTCGGCGATTTTGCACCTCTGTCGTCAAAAATGGCGCACCTCGATCAACCGCGCGGCTGAAGCCATGACACTGTTTGCCGTGATGTGCGCCGCGATCTTCCCGGGTATTCACGTCGGCCGCTTCTGGATGGCTTGGTTTCTGGCTCCGATTCCAAACCCAAACTGGATCTGGCCCAATTTCCGTAGCCCCTTGATGTGGGACGTCTTCGCGGTTTCGACCTACTTCACCGTCTCGGTCTTGTTCTGGTATCTTGGGTTGGTCCCGGATTTAGCTACAATGCGGGACCGGGCAAAAGGAAAGGTATCCCGAATCGTCTACGGTATACTCGCCTTTGGATGGCGTGGCGGAAATCGACAATGGCGCCACTACGAGATGGCGTATCTGATCTTGGCTGGTATTTCGACGCCGCTGGTCTTGTCGGTGCATTCGACAGTTTCATTCGATTTTGCGACGTCTGTGGTGCCGGGTTGGCACACGACAATTTTTCCTCCTTACTTTGTCGCCGGAGCTATTTTTGGGGGATTTGCGATGGTGCTGACGTTGATGCTCCCTGCGCGATCGCTCTACAAGCTCCAGGATGTATTCACCTGGGACCATATCGACGTGATGTGCAAACTCCTCCTGCTGACCGGGTCGATCGTCGGCTACGCGTACTGCATGGAGTTTTTTGTCGCCTTCTACGGAGCAAATCCGTTCGAGCGCTTCGCGTTTTTGAATCGCTATTTTGGCCCCTATTGGTGGGCTTCCTGGACAATGTT
>DATMQC010000223.1:0-12587 GCA_035567275.1 Chthoniobacterales bacterium
TTGATCCGCTGCCAGTTCAGTGTTGGACATGAAAAAATTGAATAGGGCTTAGGCGAGAGTGCCCGCTAAGTCAAGCGATTGCATGTCTCTGCCTGCGAACGTGAAGAATCGTTGGTAAGCGAACCACGGCTGCGAGGGACCGCCAGCCCTCCAAATCGCTCCAACTATTGTCGTCTCCAAGCGACCAGCTCAAGCGCCTCGGTCTTGATTCCCTCTCCAAGCCAAGCGCAAAGAGGACAAAATGCTGGCTACGTTTCGCATGATGACCCCGCCATCTTTGGACCATGGAACAGGCCAAAATTTGCTGAGTCACTCGCCGGCCATTTCGCGAAACTCTTTCTCGGTCACCACCCTGATTCCAAGCTGACGCGCCTTCTCGAACTTGCTGCCAGCATCTTCACCGGCCAGAACATAGTCTGTCTTTTTGCTTACGCTGCCCGTCGCCCGCCCTCCATGTTGGCGGATGAGTTCCTCAAATATTTCGCGGGGCTGACTCAGCGTACCGGTAATGACCCACGAAGTACCGCGCAAGGCTTCACTCTTCGCCTCGGCACGATCGGCTTCGCCAAAATTCAACCCATGTCTCTTCAGGGCCTTGATCAAAGCAATATTATCTGGATTTTGGAACCAGTAGCGGATGCTCGCAGCCACAACTTCTCCCGTATTCGGCACCCGGAGCAGATCCGTTAGCGAAGCGTTTTGCAATGCTTCCATTTTTCCAAAATGGGTCGCCAATTCTCGAGCCGCCGTTGCCCCGACGTGTAGAATTCCCAGCCCGAATATCAACCTCCAAAGCGGTTGCGCCTTGCTCGCTTGAATTCCAGCAAGAAGATTTGAAATGCTCTTGGTTCCCATCCGCTCAAGCCGGCCCAGTTTGTTCTCGTCGAGCTCGTAAATGTGGTCCACCCGTTTGACCAGACCGTTCCCAACCAGTTGTTCAACCATCATTTCGCCCAGACCTTCTATATCCAATGCCCCCCGATGAGCGAAATGTTCGAGCCGTCGTTTTACCTGCTCGGGACATTCAACATTAGTGCACCGGACATCCACCTGGCCTTCGACCCGGACGACCCTGGAGCCACAACTCGGACATTGAAGCGGCATTTCGAACGGCTGTTCCGCCCCCGACCGACGCTCTTTCAAAACACTGACAACTGCTGGAATTATCTCGCCTGACTTCTCAATCACGACGATATCGCCCTCTCGGATATCCTTGCGCCGAATCTCTTCTCCGTTGTGAAGCGTCGCCCGCGAAACCGTCGTGCCGCTGATGAACACCGGATCGAGATTTGCTACAGGCGTGAGTTTTCCCGAACGTCCAACCTGGATTTCGATCGACGCCAGTCGAGTTTCGGCCCGCTCTGCCTGATACTTGAATGCCATAGCCCAGCGGGGCGCCTTTGAGGTATAACCAACTCGCTCTCTAAAGTCATATCGATCGACTTTCACCACTGCCCCGTCGATTTCGAACGGAAAATCATGCCGTATTTCACCCAGCGATTGTATCGCCCTAATCACTCCCTCGACCGATTGCGCCATCCAGATCTTCGAATGAGTGGGTAGTCCCCATCCTTGCAGGCGTTTGAGGGCCTCTTGGTGCGTCGATACTTCTTCGCCAACCAGGAGACCCAACCCATAGAAAATCGCGGAAAGCTTCCGCTCAGCGACGAGCTTCGGATCAAGCTGCTTGAGACTCCCGGCCGCAGTATTGCGAGGGTTCGCAAATAAGGGCTCGCCAGCTTCTTCACGTTCCGCGTTTAAGGCGGCAAACACCTTTTTCGGAAGGAAAACCTCGCCACGCACCTCGACTTCGTCCGGATAAGGGCTATGCAAACGCAGCGGCACGGCGCGAATCGTTCGGATATTCTGGGTCACATCGTCGCCAACTACGCCGTTTCCCCGTGTTGCGGCAAACTCCAGAAGGCCGCGATGGTAATAAAGTGAGAGAGCCACTCCATCAACCTTCGGCTCGATCACCGCATCAATGGGTTCGCCCGGAATCAAACGTTGCAAGCGCCGAAAGAAGTCGGCGACTTCGGTTTCCGAATAGGTATTGTCCAAACTCAGCATCGGGCTCCGGTGAGGGACTTGCCGAAAGCTTTCCAGAGGCGCCCCTCCAACCCGGGCAGTTGGAGAGTCTGGCGCAGCTAGCTCGGGATATTCCGCCTCCAGATCTCTCAATTCGCGGTAAAGCTCGTCATACTCTTTGTCCCCTATGGTTGGAGCGGCTTCCAGAAAGTATCGCCGATCATGATCGGCGATAACGGAGCGCAACTCCTCGATGCGGCGCTGGGCTTGTTTGAACTTTTCCATGGTAACGCGAACGGTGAGACCGGTTTTCAAAAACCAATCGAGTTAAGGGCAACAATTGTCCATTCTTCAAAGGTAATTCAAGTTCGCGAACCGAAGGGCCTAGCCTGCATTCATCCCAAATCCTTAGCTGTAGCGATGCAGTTGCGTTGACTTTAGTAAGGATTTGGGATGAATGCAGGCTCCGGCAGCGGAATTCTCCGGCTGCGCCGGCGGTCTAGCCAGCCTGCAACATGTTTGGCTTTTTTTTGCCAGAAGATGGGTGGTTTTTCGTCTCGCCTGAGCGCCTGCCGCCAGGAGGAACCGAGTACTTGTTAAAATAAAAAGAGAGACGATCAATCGGTCGGCCCGTTTGACTCGCAAGAACGGCCGCCTTGGAGAGGCCACTCTTGCAGACCGAACCACTCGTAGTGGTATGAACCTCTTTCTCAAGGAGCCGGGTGGCACACGGTTTGCTCTTTTTCACGATGTCTGGGAGCCGGGATGGTAGGAGCGCGGCTCGATTGGACCTGGAGATCGCAGCGAGAGATTGGGGGGCTCTCGTAGCATCCAGAAGAGGGGAGAATCCAATCGAGCCGCTCCGGCGTTTTTTCCTAGCCGTAGTTTTGATGGGCGCTACCTCGCCGGAGCGGGGTAGCGCCCCGAAGCTTCTTTCGCGGCGCCGACGGAGCGCGCGCCCTCCACGGGGGGATCGGCTAGTAATGGCGTCCATTCCGGTGGTGGGGATGGACCCTCATCCTGAAGACTCAAAACTTAGAACTTTCTTCCGGATCGAATCGCGGTTCGCCTCCAACTGGTCTTGAGTCGCGCCGAGGGTTTGAAGCAGACACTCGGTAATCGAGAGAGCCATCTCGCCTTCAGCAGAAAAAACACGGTTCGCGCCTGCATCCAGAAGTGATTTTTTCGTTTCCAAGCGAACCGTGCGGGCTACGATGTAAACCTTTGGATTGGCATCCCGCGCAGCTTGGACAAGTTCCACAGCTCCTGAAAGCTCCGAGGCCGTGAGAATCAGGTTTTTTGTTTTTTCAAGGCCGGCGACTTTGAGCGTTTCAATGTGGCTGGCGTCGCCGTAAATCGCGCGGATTCCTTGCGTACCAAGAAGTTGCACCGTGTCGGAATTAAGTTCCACGACTGTCGGCTCGACTTCATTCTCCATCAACAGGCGCACCACTAATCTTCCGATCGGGCCGTACCCGACCACGATCGCTCGTTGCCTTGGGGTCATTCCTTTATCTTGGTGCTCCTGCTCCATCCGAAAAGCCGATGCAGCCGGGTCGAGCAACCAATGCAGAAATGGATTCTGACCTATGATCTTCGCTGTTGGCCTGGCCAAACGGTAAAGAACCGGATTTAGCGTGATCGAAATCATCGAGGAGGCCACGAGCACGTCTACCGCTGTTCCCGGCAGAATCTTCAGTTCTCTTCCCAACGTTGCGAGGATGAAGGAAAATTCTCCGATCTGGGACAAAGCGATCGCCACGGAGAGGCCCACGTGGAGGGGATAATTGAGCATGCGGACCACAAGCAAAGCCGCGATCGGCTTACCGACCAAAATGACGAGGCAAGTCAACCCGATCATCCACCACTCCTGATTGAAATTCCACGGATCGAATAGCATTCCGACCGAAACGAAGAACAGGACTGCAAAAGCGTCACGCATCGGGAGAGCTTCGATCGCGGCGCGATGGCTGTAGGCCGACTGATTGACAATCATCCCTGCAAGGAATGCGCCCAAGGCCATCGAGGCGCCGAACAATGTCGCTGAGCTGACGCCTATACCAAGCGCGACGGCAAGAACCGACAGGGTGAACAACTCTCGCGAGCGGGTGGCTGCGACCCAGCCAAGAAATTGCGGCAACCAACGCCTTCCGAAAAAAAAAGTGATCGCGATCAAGAGGCTGATTTTTCCGATTGCGCCGCCGATCGACAGAAGTGCGTTGCCGGCACCCTGTCCTCCTTTGCCGGCGAGGGCGGGAACAAGAACCAGAACAAGCACTGTGAAAATGTCTTCGACCACCAACCAGCCGATCGCGATATGGCCGGTCTGCGTGTGGAGCGCGTTGTTGTCAGATAGAATTCGCGTCAGAACCACGGTGCTCGCCACGGAAATCGAGAGGCCAAACAGGATTCCCGCGCCCCAGTCCCAGCCAAAGCCATGCGCCGTTACCGCGCCCAGCACCGTCGCCAATGCGATCTGAACGAGGGCGCCCGGTATCGCCACTGCTCGCACTGCGAGGAGTTCTTTCAGGTTGAACTGGAGCCCTACACCAAACATCAGGAGGATAACGCCGATCTCCGCCAGTTCGCTCGCGATATCATAGTTTGCGACATAACCAGCCGCGTGGCGTCCGAGAAAAACTCCGGCCACCATATATCCGATTATTGGAGAGAGTCCGATGCGATGTGTCAGGAGGCCAAAAGCAAGCGCCGCCACGAGAGCGCCAGTCAGAGTGAAAATCAGGTCGAGGTTGTGTGGCGTCATTGTTCTTCGGTAATGCTAAATTTTCACCGACGGCGTTCCTGACCGACACTAGGCGAAACGCCAGACCCGGGCATGAAAACACGCCGTTTTCGCCTTGGCAACGGCGCAAGTGAAACAATTGTGAAACAACACGCGTAGTCCCGTTTTACCTTTGCGTTAGCCGCGGTCGAAAAAGAATATTAAAGCTATGATGAAACAAAGCATTCGTAATGAACTGCCTGGGACCGTGAAAAGGATCATCTCTGACAAAGTGTTGAGCGAAGTCGTTATCGAAACCGGCATCGGAGAGATAGCCTCGGTGATCACCACCAGTTCGGTGGAGCAGATGGGGCTCAAAATCGGCGACGAAGTCTTTGCGTTGGTCAAGGCCACCAATGTTTCCGTGCGCCGGCAGGATTGAGGAATCGATTGTAAATCTAGTGGCAGCCGTGAGGACCTACTGGGCAATACCCTTGTTATAGTCGCTCGGAGATCTGCCCCTACCGTGGGTTACGAATCGCGCGGATCTATTCCAAGTTCCTTGCACAAATCACAGCGCCGCAGGTACTTGTGAACGCAAGCCAGCTCTTTTCCTGCTCCGGGAATCACGAGTTCCCCAGCAAAGCCAGTACTTCGGTCACGGTCATAACAGGAGTCGAGCGAAGCGGGCGAGGAGCCTCATGGTAGGCGATCGCCGCAGCGTAGCTGGCAATGGCTGTGAAGTCGTGCAGAGCCCACTCGTTCGCGAGCGCGCGATCGTTACCAAAATGGACAAATTCTACCGGACCGCCGGTAGTGACGGTCACGCGGAAACCGTCGAGCGGTATCGCAAGTCCGTCACCGACAGCCTTTACGTAGGCCTCTTTTCGGCTCCAGCAACGAAAGAAGGCAACCTCACGTTCGACTGGCGTTAGAGACAACAGCTCGCGCACCTCCTCGGGGCAGAAGAAGCATTGCGCAATTTGCTCCATGCCTTGCAATGGCCGTATTTTCTCAATGTCGACCCCAAGGTCGCAGTGAGGTGTCATGGCGTACAAAGCCATGCCGTCAGAATGAGAACAGTTGAATCGAATCGCGCTGGCAAATTCGGAGAGGTGCGGTTTTCCCTTGCTCCCGTACGAGAATTGGATGTCAGCTGGGTGAAGCGAAATATAGCGTCCTAGCAACGCTCGCAGAATGCCTCGGGAAAGCACGTAAGCACGCCGATGATGTTCAAACACAAAACGTTCGGCTCGGGCTCTTTCATCGGGCGAGAGTATCACGAAGCAACGCTCGACCACGATGTCAGGAGCGAACAACTGTACGGCCCACACGTGAATATCGCGGCCCGCAAGTTCGCATAGCAAATCTTTGGCAGCCTCGATGGTGTGCGTTTTGTTACCTTGTCGATCGTTCTGTTCCGGCGCCTGAAAAGGTTTTCTGACCACAATCTAACTTACTTATTCTCTCGTAAACGCTTGGAAAAAAAGAACGTGGTTTCCTTAGCTCAATCTATCGTCGGGTATTGTCCCCACAAGATTCCGTGGAACACGGCGAAAATTGGCTCAGAATGCCGCGGGTTCAGATCGCTGCGAATGCCCTGTCCGTGAAACGACACTACATAATCCAAACCGGACGGCAGGATCAGCAGGACGGGATGCCCGGCAGGCGGAAAACGCCCCTGCCCTGGGCCTTTAGTTCTATTTACGATCATCGGCAGGTGTTCTACCGGTCCCGGCCAGCAGATGAAAAAATACTTAGCATCGATGCAGGAGGCGTTCGTGGAATCGTTCCTGCCATCATCCTGGCGGAGATTGAAGCTCGAACCGGCGAGCCAGTCAGTAATCTCTTCGATTTCTTCGCCGGAACTTCAACGGGTGGAATGCTAGCGTTAAGTCTCAACTGTCCTGACCCATCTGACCGCCTGCGACCCCTGTGTTCGGCCGTTGACGTGGAACGGCTGTTCCACAAGTGGGTGGATCGTGTTTTGGGGAATGGATTATCGAAACCAGATAAGCGCTTAACTAACAATTCAAAACCGGGAACCGAGAAGATTGTGGGTCAAGCCTTTCTCAAGAACGTCGGGGGAGACGTCAAATATGGGGCTGGAAATATGGTTTGGCTTCATCCGGTCACGCGTTTGACGACCGAATGGTTCACTAAGCATATTGTTCACGGGATTCCCTTGCTCGCAGGCAACCCACGCACAGATGACTATCGAAGGCAAGCTATTGCGGACGCTGAAGGTCGATTTGAGTTCAATGGTCTGCCGCCGGGCGACTACTACCTAACTTGCTCAATCACTTGGGGCGTCCCGACCGATATTGGCGTTATCCCTACTGGGGAAATCGCGTATGTAAAAGTCACTGTCCGCAACGGCGAAACCGCCAAGGCTATTGTGACTAGGTAACGCCCGAGAGTTCGGAATATTTCTCCCTTGGGTGCCGATCTCTAAAACCCTTTTGAATTTTGGGTTACTCGATTCCGGACCATAATCCAGTTCAATTGGGAAACACTCAACAGCATCCTTCGGCTCGTAGCCCGACACAAAGGGATCAAACGAGCAGATATTCTTCGCTCGCCTTAATGGAGGGATCAAAGGATCCCATTTCGGTTCAGTTCAGAGCTGCATTCACCCAGAGTCCGCTCATTGCGCAAAAGATAAACTTGCGATACTAAGAGACCTAAGAACGGCCAGGGATGAGCAGGGACAAAGTAGAACTTTGATGGTTAGGTCGGTCGTTTTAGACGTAAGTAGTTGATAATCAGGCGTCCCCGTAGTTCGGGCGGTACGAACCGGTTTTGTTAGGCTTTCTCGAATCGCTCCCAGAGAAGCGGCGCAAGGCTTCAATGGCGAGTATCACACCTTTGGAAATCGAGCGCTTCGCAATGCGGAAGTCGAGACGGGAAAGACGGCTGGTACCGCGAATTTCGGAATCAAGGTGCTGCGCGCACGCCGGATAAGTTCCATTCCATCTTCCTCTCGCACGTACCTCATTGCCGACCGCAATTATCCGAGTCGGCTATAATTAAACCTACTTCGCTCGCTGGAAATTCAGATGGGGAACGAAGGCTCCCATCGTCGGATCCTGAACAGGCTCGTTGTAATTATATTCAATTCGTTCTCCGTAGGCATCGCAATGTTATCGCTGTAGTCGATCTCATCCCATTGCGGGTACGTACAGCGCTCAATGTGAAAGCTCGCGGTCTTCGCCGTCTCGTCGACCGTGTACGTTCCGAAAAAGCAGTTCAGCCTGAGGGTAAGGTTTTTTAGTGCCACTTTCTGATGCGACCAGGAGGCAATTTTCGGTGTTACCAAAAGATGAATTTATTTTGCCTCTTTCGAGGGATCGGAAAATCCTCCCATCGATCAGTCGTCAAGAGCGCCAGTGGACCTAACCTATGGTCACATCGAATCAAATGCTGTCCGATGACGCATATCACCGATTATCTGAGGAATGCAGAACAGGAAATTTACGATTTTAATACGCCTTGGTCGATGGCGATTATTGTCCTTGGCTTCTTATGTGCATGGGCAGTAAGTAACCTACTTGAGCATCTGGGTTTGACTCGCCATGTGTGGCACCTGCCTCTGTTCTTCGCCGCCCTGGCTGTTCTATTCGGAAGCTTGATCGGTCTCTTCTTCGCTCCGTGAAAACCGCGGTTTACAGGTACCTGGTCACGCTTATTGTGGTTGCCGTCGCTGCCGGCGCCGCTTGGTTCTTGTACTGGAAGTATGTCACGGATCCCTGGACCCGCGATTGCCAGGTCAGAGCAAATATCGTCGGTATCGCGCCGCGCGTCTCCGGCCCGATTATTAACATTCCAGTCCGTGACAATCAGCAGGTAAAGGCCGGCGATCTTTTGTTTGAAATTGATCCAGCCGATTACAAGACGGCTTTGGATTCAGCCAAAGCGTCCGTTGCCAATTCTGAAGCGAACCTCCTCCAGAAGCGCCAAGACCTCGATCGAGAAACCGATCTGTTTCAAAGAAGGGTTAACTCGAAGCAAGAATTTCAAAATGCTCAGAATGCCTTCGCTTCGGCAGAGGCCGAGTTGAACGCTGCTCGGGCAAACCTGCAACAATCCGAGCTCAACCTGAGTTACACCAAGGTTTATGCTCCGGTGGACGGCTACTTGACCAATGTTAACACGAGCCCAGGCGCTTATGTCCATACGGGTGACCAGCTGCTCGCGTTGGTTGATTCAAGCTCGTTTTGGATTGCGGCGTACTTCAAGGAAACTCAGCTCCTCTCTATCAAACCTGCCCGAACAGTGCGGATGACGCTGATGGGTCACCATGACGAACCGTTTGAAGGGAAGGTAGACAGCGTCGCCTGGGGCATCTTCGTGCAGGACGGTTCCGGTGGAACTTCGACCGGCTTGCTTGCGGCGGTCACCCAAACGGTAGATTGGGTTCGACTCCCCCAACGTTTCCCCGTCCGCATCCAAATTACAGGCAAACCTCCGATTCCTCTCAGAATCGGCCAGACGGTTACGGTTGCGGTACTACCAAACTCTTCGCCGATACCAGAGAAGATCTCCAAACAACCCTGACTTATTCGCTTGTGAGTGCTGAGGTCACCGTTCATCCAGGCCGATTGCCAGCCCTTGGGGACGTCGCCAAGAACTTTACTGCGGTCGTCGCGGACCCAAAGACGGTCTTCGGCATTAAGCTCGGTTTAGCCGGTCTGCTGGCGGTTTACCTCTCGCAATTGATCCGGCTGGGTCACGCGAACTGGGCGGTATTTACGGTGCTCGTCCTGGCCCCGGCCCAGTACGTCGGGGCGATCAGTCCGCGGTCCGTCGCCCGGGTCGCAGGCACAATTATCGGAGGATTCGTCGGCATATGGCTCGTCGGAAATTTCGAACAAGATCGTTTGTTCTTTCTGGTGTTCGCCTTCGTTTACATTTTCGTCTGCATGTACATGTACGGGGGCTCGATTTTCCCTTACGCCTTTTTTCTGTGTGCCAACACGCTCGTGACGATAAGCGCAAACGGGATCTTCGATCCGGCCAACGCATGGCCCATTGGGTTAGCCCGAACCTTGGAGATTCTGACTGGGGTGGTTTCAGTAATCGTGGTGGCCAACCTGGTCTGGCCGCGGTTTGCCCGTCGTGAATTCATCGATTTGGCCCGTGCAGCGCTGGGCGATGTCGCGAAACTTGTTGACTTGCAACACCAGAGTCTGGCGACGGGAGCCGACCTCTGGGAAAAAGCCAGCTCGATCGCAATTGCCCTTCGCGAGCAGAGCTCGAGATTACGGGCGCTGCTGCAGAACGGTGCGAATGAAAGCCTTTATTTCCGGCGCCGTTTGCCGAGCTACACAATGGCCGTGGTCTCTCTGACCCATCTTCTACAGGCTTCCTTGGACTTGTTTCGGCGTCAAAAAGGAGAGCCGCGGTATCTGGAGGATGTTGGCACAGAGCTCTTCACGATTCACGAGTCGATCGGACGCGAACTACAAATGCTGGCCGATTCGCCGGGATCGGGGGCCGTCATCAAAGAGGACCGGCTAGAATCGGCATTTCACGCTCTCGAAGAGCGGCTGCAGGAAGTTCTCGCGACGAGAACAGCCCGAAATTACTCTCTCGAGGATGTGCTGGATCTGGCAAATCATCAGGCAGCGCTTTGGATCATACGCGATGAACTTTTGAAGCTACGTGCACTCTTGGCCGGTTTACCGTTGCCGGGAGACCCGCCAAGGCGCGATAAGCCCCGAGAATTTCGCTTGGCCAGGATAGACATGAGCCGAGTTCGCGACGCAGTGAAGCCGGCTATCGCGGCGACGGGAGCGCTCCTTATCTGCGACTGGTTCAATCCTCCGGGTGCGGTTGGGATACCTTTGGGGGTCTTGAACTTAAGCTATCTTAGTAAAAACTTCGTCGGAGGTAAGGGGGATCGCGGGTCCTTGCAAGGCGCTTTCAAGGTGTCTGTCGCCGGACTGCTCTTTGTGATTCTGGTATTTCTGATCTCGCCAGCGCTATCCAACTACAGCGCTATGAACTTATTTCTCTTCGCTGAGCTATTTGCTTTCGGATACTATTCGGCTTCCGTAAGAGGACAAAACCTTCACCAAAGTGCAGCGCTTTTTTTTATCGCTGCGACAGTGAACTTGGACGCGGAGAAGCCGGTTGCTGTTCAAACGGTGTTTGGGTCGTACTTTAGTGTGGCGCTCGCGATATTCATCGCCGCAATCGTTGGTCGCCTGTTCTGGCCTGTACTTCCGGAGACTGAACTGCGGAAACGTTTCATCGAATTTTTCTCAATCTGCTCGAACTTTCTGGCAAAAACACCTGGTCATGGCGACGAGGCGTTATCGGACCGTCTGACGTTGATCCCGATAGAAGCAGTTAGTTGGGTAAGAGGCCTCAAGGGGCGGCACTGCCCGGAAAGCGAAGTCGAGAAGATACTGGCGCTAACTATGACCATGCGGCGTCTGGCGCTCTATTTGAGCAGTCGGGCGCGTGCCCAGTTACCGGCGTTACCGGAAAGCATCGCGCGTCTGGTCGATCCGAGTCTCCAGAAAGCAAGAGAAGAATTTCGAACGATAGCAGAAGCCTTGACTAGCGTTTTTCGGGAAGGAACAACCCGAGTCGCTGTACCATCGACGAAAGCGGCAAGAGAGAGTTTCCAAAACACCTTGCAGGAAGTCCGGAGACAAGATCTGCTTGCAGATCAAAGTCTGGAATCGGTTAGAAGTTTTCTCTCCCTCGCGCACAGATTGGATGTTATCGCCGACGATTTGGAGATGTGCCGCGATCAAGCTTTAGCCCTGACGATCGAGCGGTACTGGGGCGATTACAGTCTGTGAGAGAGCAGCGATAGACATTCCCTTATTTCGCAGTCCATTCGCTCATTCAACGTTGGACATTCTGGTGTCGCTCGCCCGGCGTTGTCGGTTAAGCATTTGCCGGAGCCACGAGGTGCATAGGAAGGGAAGTTTCACCTGCATGCACGCGGCGAATGCAATCCATCAAGGCCTCGCGCGGTACATCTTTCAGGAGATAGCCTTTCGCGCCGGCTTGAATAGCCCGTAAAAGTCTTCGTCACCATCGAATGTTGTGAGAACAATAATCCGGGCTTTCTCGTCGGTCGCGCGGATCTCTTTGATCGCGTCGACGCCGTCGAGCTCGGGCATACGTAGATCGAGCAGCGTCACATCCGGTCGATACTCTTTCCAGAGTTCGACCGCTTCACGACCGCTGCTAGCTTCGCCAACCACTGTCATGTCCGCTTTGTTGCGCTGGATCATTGAGACCAAACCTTCCCGCACCACGCCATGGTCATCGGCGATGAGGACGCGGATGCGCGCCTTTGGCGGGCGTGCGCTCGACGCGTCGCATGTCGTTCAGGCAACGATCGGTCACCTACGTTAAAAGTTTTCTTCGCGGTTTCACGACCCAACGTGCTTTAAATTCCGTTTCGTGTCTTCTCCTCAAATGGGTCGCCGCCGCGATCGGCAAGGATCGAAGGCAACACTTACTTCAACTTTCAGCTGATTCGCTCTTTATCTGCACCACAGATATACCTCGCACGCAAATTGGCACCTTTCGCACACGCCCGCCCAGAAAAAGTTCAGCCTGGGTGGCCGTAAGCGTCCATTCGCTAATGACTCGGTCTCCGCTCCTGAAGACGGTGTTGTTCCTTCTTTCGGAATCCGGGAAGCGTTCCCTATAATATTAATCTATTGCCATGTGAATTTCTGAGTGGGCAAATGAGATTTCACGAACGCCCCGGCGGCCGCGGGGCCAATCTCATACAATCGTTAAATAAACCCCGGGTAACTCCCGTATCAGGTCGTCATGCAATGGCCGATCAAACGGTCGTAACCGG
>DATMQC010000224.1:0-7450 GCA_035567275.1 Chthoniobacterales bacterium
AGGCTGATATCCTCGCCTTCTAGGCGTTGCCTTATCTCTATGCGGCGCTCTCCAGGAACGATCTCTCGTATGTAGCTGGCGAGTTCCGGATATTTGGCGCGATATTTCTCGAGGACGGCTGTTCCCTTTTCGAATGTCACATCAACCTCTTTGAGCTCGGCAAGATACTCTTTTGCGAGGTTCTCAACTTTGTCGGGGGCAGGCTTCGGTGCAGGTTTCTTCTGAACAAGGGAGGCCTGCGGCGTTTCCTTCAAAAGGGGGAGGCCCTTGGTTTTGTCGGGGGCAGGCTTCTTCTGGACAACATTCTTCTGGGCGGGTTTGACGGCTTGGGGTTTGCCGGGGATTGGCTTTTTGGCGACTGGTTTGGTTGGCATGGCAAAAAAGACATCTGCCCTATAGAGGCTGAGGCTACAAGAAAGAATCACGGGCATCCCACAGGAGTACTAAAGCACGAAGAAAAGTGGTTGGCATGACCATTTCAGTAGCGGTAGCTTCCGTAAAAGCAAAGTATCGACTTTCTTGAGCACATAATAATAACATATACAATAAATGTAATCACAACATCACGCAATTTATATAATATAGAATAGAAGATGGGCATCTCCCAGGGACGAGTGCCGATTCACTCCATCCGTACCTGAAACTCAACCTTCCATCTTCGATCAGACCTGGTGTGTTTCATCCAAAGCTCCAGGTTGCCTAGCTCGGTTACGAGCGGATTGATGACGACCGGAATCGCCTGGCCTTCGGGAAAGCCCTCAATCGGCGGCAATGTCACTTCAATCCTGCTTGTCTCTTCCAATTCGCGTTCCGCGTTGGGAATAATCTGTCCCGGGACATCTCCGCTCCGAACCTCGGATGAAAAAAATCGAAAATCTGCAGGTATCCCCGTGATCAATCCGAATTCTCTGTCCTCGATGACGAATTCGCTGCCTTCCTCCATGCCCTGCGGCACAACGCACAAAGCTTTGATCGGCGGTTTGTATCCCGGGATCGCAGGCATCGACGATTCAAGGCTGATATAGTAGGAGCGAGCGGTTCCAGCCTTGATGCGAATGCCCTGGCCCGTTGCGCGATTCCGGCCGTAGATTGCAGCTCCTTTGGCGACCGCCAGATCGGGCTGAAACCCTGTCAATTCGCGCACCGGTGCTCCCTTGTTCCACGAAGCCAGGAGATCGAGTACCCGCTTCCGGATTGGCGCCGCATTGAAAACGCCGCCATTGAAGAGAACCGCTGTTGGCTTCAGATAATTGCCCGCCAGGGTTTCCTCGCGATCGCCGACAAGAGCGGTCAGCGCCTCGCTCGCTTTGACGTTTGCGAGGCTGCGAGTCAAAAAACGAGCAAGATGTTTGCTGATAACCGGATCCGGCGCATAAGGAAGGCCGAATTCCTGTAGCCCGGCGCCGCGGGATTCTTGCGGCAGGTCGCTCGCCTTCGTCAGCGGGAAAAAGCCATCCAGTACGATCTTTTCAAGCGTTCCACGATCCAGCTTGGTGGAAAGGGTTTTGGCAAGAAGACTCGACCCGCGGGAGGGCACAGCGATCGGCGCATGGGTAAGAGAAAGATCCGTGAAGAGATCCACCTTTGCATTGCTTGCGGCGTGGATCAGCGCCAGAAATTGCCATGAGTCGATCGATTTACCGGCTGTTTCCAGTTGCGCCTGCAGTGCATAGGCCAGCGCAAGGTCCATGTTGTCACCGCCTAACAATATGTGTTCGCCTACGCTGATCCGTCCAACCTCAAGGTTCCCTTCCTTTTCTGAAACGGCGATCAGACTGAAGTCGGCAGTTCCACCGCCTACGTCGCAGACGAGAACAACGTCTCCGCGTTTAACCTGATTGCGCCAGTCGCTGCCGGCCTGCGCCGTCCATGCATAAAAGGCGGCTTGCGGTTCCTCAAGAAGGACGACCTTGCCAAAACCCGCCGCACCGGCGGCGTCGGCGGTCAGGTTTCGCGCTACTTCGTCGAAAGATGCCGGAACGGTGATTACAATTTGTCCTTCTGCGAGGTCCCATCGACGTTTCTGAGCAGCTTCCGCAAACAGAAATCCCTCCCTCATGTGTTCAAGATAAATCCTCGAACATTCAAACGCCGAAAGCTTCTGTTCCTTGATTTCAGACTTCCAAGGCAGGACCGGTTTTTTCGGATCGATATGAAGATTCGACAGCCATGACTTGGCCGAGATTACGAGCCGGTCCGGCACAAGCGCTCCGTGTGCGCGCGCAAAATGGCCGACAATCGGCCCGCCGCCAGTTTTCGACCAGGGCAGTTTCAGAGATTCCGAGGGAAATTCCTCGGGATGAGGAATATAGACGGCTGAAGGCAATGTCGGCTTTTCGCCAACCCGATTGGAAGCGAGCAACTGCGTCATCTCCACAATCGCGCTCCGCTCTTCGGCGAAACCTTCGATTGCGACGGCGCTGTTACTCGTTCCTAAATCGATGCCAAGACTGAAGCTTGTGCTCATTTAGAGGGGTCCCTCGAATTCAGCGAGGAAGACAGCTTAGAATCCTTGAAAAGCAAAACCGGTTGCAAATGGGTCAAGTTTTTCCGTATCCGGGCATTTATTATCAGCTGGTTTTGCTTTTAAGGGATTCCAGCTCCACTTCTGCCGGCGCGATGGCTGGCAGGCGGCGGGTGTCAACAAGTCGCGGAAGCTTGACCGCGTCGGTCTTCCAGCCTTTGTGAACAAGTTTACCGGTGAACGGTGGATCGCCGCTGAGTTTTCCTACGAGCCGGTATTCGTCGGCGGCAAATCCCGCCGGAACCGTGATCTGAGATCCTTCGTCGGCCTCTGCGATCGCGTGGATTTTGAAATGTTCCTGAAGCACTCGTTTGCATCCCTCATGCACGACTCTCGCCGCCGCGCCGATTTCCGCATCCTCATAAGACGCCAGATCTTCCATTAGAAAATCGACCAGCCTGCCCTTCTCCTGAAGCAGTGCGAAGAAAGCGACGATTTCGGCTTCGGCCGTGTTCTCGGCCGGCGGCGGGGGCGAAGGGGGCTGAATGACCGCCGGTTGCGGCGCCTGTACCTGCGCGATCTCAGGCGCGGTCTTCTTGCTGGTGTCGACAAAGGAAAGCGCCAAAACGACCAAAGCAAGCACAAACGCAATTGCAGCAATTTGGAAGGTGTAAGCCTTTGTTGACGGGATCATCAGCAGACCGGTGAGCACTGCAAGAACGACTCCCGCAAGTGTGATATAAAGTTTCATCGCAGTCCTCACTTAACATGCACCCCCGCAACTGCAAAAGTAAATCGTTTGCGATGGCACCGTGACTGTCCTGAACGTTCCGGTTCGTTCGTCGTTCATTATTGAAACCCAAACGCGGGTCATCAAATTCCGAATTAAAGAAGAAAAGAAAAAAATGACAAATCGTATCAAGCCGATTCCAGAAGGTTTTCACACACTTACGCCTCACCTGGTGGTGAAGGGAGCCAGTCAAGCCATTGAATTCTACAAGAAAGCCCTTGGCGCAGAAGAAATCGTCCGAATGCCGGGGCCGGATGGCAAGTCCGTTATGCACGCCGAATTGAAGATTGGAGATTCACGGCTATTCCTGGCGGACGAATTTCCGGATATGGGCGCCCTGGGGCCTCACGGAATCGGCGGAACGCCGGTCACGATCCATGTTTATGTGGAGGATGCTGACGCGATTTTCAATCAGGCGGTGGCAGCCGGCGCCGAGGTGCGCATGCCCATCGCAGATGCATTCTGGGGCGATCGATATGGGCTCATTGTTGACCCGTTTGGACACAAATGGTCCTTCGCAACCCACAAAGAGGATCTGACACCGGAAGAGACTGCCAAACGTGCTCAGGCTGCCTTCAGCGGGTGTGCTGCTTCCGCATCCGGCGCTTAAAGATTATTTGGTCGCGATTAGCAGGCCCGCGGGAGCTGCAAGTAACTCCCCTCCGGGACCCTTGCAGCCACCGGCAGCCGGCATCAACCCATTTCACTGCGCCAACGGAGCGGACGCCCTTCAGGCTTTGGTCAACATTGGTCATAGCGACCTGGAGGGCGGTTCGCGGGGGTTGGCTGTTCGGGTCGGAGTTCTCTGTTCGCACCCGCGTTATAGTGAACCAACGCGAGACGGCGCACCGGTAGGGTCAGATCTCCGAGCTGACCGGCGATCGCCTCGGAGATGCGACCTAGTCTGACCTCGGCGAGAATGCTCTCCTCAGAGATGCGATCCTGCCTGCTTACTCGCCGCTAACAATGAATAGCTTGAAGTCCCTAAATCCCAACAATAGCGGGCCGCTTTCGGAATACAAATTCCATACAACCCGTGGGAGCAACCGGCGGGAAAAAACGGATCAAATCGAATCCCAATTCTTTTAGATAGCCGGTGATTTCGGCTCGTTGGGCGTACTCATAAGGATACCCCCCGACCCAGTCGATGACGTCATGGTAAAAATCCATGCCACGATTTTTATTTTCAGGATTTTCCCGGATGACGATCCATTTGGCCAAATAGATCAGCGGATAGAAAAGCCAGATGAAGAGGCGCCGCCCGATCGCGGGGCTTTTATTGTAAAGAAATTTGACCCATTTCCATACCGGGCTCGACCAGTGAGTCTGATAAATGGCCAGCACCAGGTAACCCTGCTCGGAAACCAGAGCGGCCGAGTTTCCGATCGCTTGGAACATCGATCCGGTATGGTGAAGGACTCCCCAGGAATGAACGATATCGAACTTGCCCTCCTTGGCGCGGGAGTCAAGTTGGAGTTTGCGGATCAATTCCGGGTCGAGGATTGATCCCTGCAACCGCCCAATCTGCTCGTCAGGAATGTCAGGAAAAAAGGCCTTTCGGTTTTGGCTTAGCACTTGCAAACAACGGGCGTTGATATCGATTCCAAGACAGCGCGCGCCGCCCGACGCGGCTGACAAGAGGCTCAGGCCTTGACCGAATCCAATGTCGAGAAAAGAGCGGTTTTCCAGCGGAATTCCGTCGAGCAATCGCTGAAAGTCCTCTTTCGCCTGTCGGACCTTTTCGGAATCAAGAGCGTTCCTGGAAAAATCCTCCCAGTTTTCACCGAAATCAAACTGGGTTGGGGGGCTTGGGGCGGAATTCATTCAAAGTGCAAGGCATTTTGCACGAGTTCCAAGCTATTCCAGCGATCTTTCCGGGGTCAAGTCTTGCGTTTTCGTAGTCGCGTGTTCGATCGCTGACGCCCGGTTCATCTTCGGGGAGTCAAAAGTGCAAAAACCTTTTTGTTCTTCAATGACGCAACCAATCGATAGTGGCTTTCGATGAATTCAGTCATCTGCGTTGCCCAGTGGGAGAAGCGGGACTCTTGTGTACCGTTGATCGTCCAATCGTCGATGACTATCACTGCCGGGCGAAACGTTCGGATTTTGGCGATTTCGGCTTGCTGCCAATCCTGCGATCCGGTCACGTTGTCAATGAAGAGGAGAGATTGGAAGGTCCGGCGAGCAGTAATAAAATTCACCCCCGGCAGATAGGGATAACATACGACGTAATCGTTTTTTGTGCTGTTGCAGACCGTTGCCGAAAAAAGAGTGTTTACTTCTTCGTACTCCGCTTTGGTGAGGAATACATCGACGCCGTTCGCGCCGCGAAAGTTCGTGTGTCGATCCGCCCGGCTTGCGAGTGTACCACCGTATTGATTCGGAAGGGTGAGTGAAAGATAGCAGAAACCTACCAGAGCAATCGTGATGGAGAACGTCGTTGAGAGCGGACCTCTGCCCTGGCTCGACCAAAGCAGCCAGCCGGCGCAAGTCAAAGCGACAAGACCCCCGTTCATGAATTCAATCAAGTGTGGCAAGTCGGGGCGGAAAAAGAAAAATTGAGGAAAAGCTGCTAAACAGCCGGTCAACAAGGCGGAGAAGAGCAGCCAGCGATCGACCGCCATTCTTTTTGACAGACCAAGGTAAAGGCCGGCTAAGAGCAACGCGCAAATCAAGAGCGGCGGTATGTAAGTCAGAAGAGCCAGGAGACGATATTCAATCCTCGGCGATTTCTGAAATATTTGCTGAAAGCCACGCCGACGAAGAAAAGCCGCCGGTTTGTCGACCGTTACCCGATGGTTTTCAACAACCGTTCCCGCTGGGGTAGGGCCATGTGCTACCCCGGTCTGATCCTGGTTGTTGGCATTTTCAACAACCGTTCCCGCCGGAGTAGGGGCACTTGCTACCCCGGTCCGGTCTTGGTTGTTGGCAACTATTTGGGTTGGTTGCGGTAGCAAACGGTTCAAGATGAGGGCTGCGACATTGGGGTATTGGTCGGCGAACGGCTGCAAGAAATGCCGATGATAGGCATCGTAGATAAAGGGCAGATGCATGACTGCGACGCCAACGAGGAGATTGCCCGCAACAAGCAAATTCAAGCGGAGCCGGCGATCCAGCAGAACCGCTTGCAATAAAATGACGCCGACCCAGACGGCGGTGAGAAATATCCCGATGTCGACGCGGATCAGATAAGTGGTCCCGAGTAGCAGCCCGGCGCCGACGCTTAGGAGAGCCTTTCGTTGGCTCGTCAAGAAGAGTGTGATCGCAAACAGATTCGAGAGCACAAGGAACGGTATGTAGGCCTTGAAATACTGGCCAGTGACCGAAAACACAGCCAAACCTTGGGCGAACGCGAGCCAAAGGGGAGCATCCAACCGCCGAAGAAGCATAAATGCAATGAGGCCCGAGGCGGTCGATATACTGTAAAAATAAGCGCGCATCAAAAGCAGATTGGTGCCGAAAAGCTTGAACAGGGTGCTAATCGGGTAGAACCAGAGCACGTTGTATCCGGGCAACACGTCCAGGAAAGGACGTTCCCCGTGCATCAGTCGTTGGCTGATGAGCCCGACATTTCCTTCATCGGCGAGATTTAAGCCATACCGATAGATCAGGCTATAGTAGACGAGTGCGATCAAGACGAGAGCCGCACCGGCCACGAAGGTATTTCTGCGTCGATTCAGTGTGTCCATCTCAAAATTCGGATACGTTGTACGGTGGCACTCGGCCGGATCGGACACAGGGGTCGCTCGATGAACGAACGACCGGCTATCATGAGGGTACCAGTTCGATAACGGAGTCAGCGGTGGCCTGCTTTTTGTGCATAAGTTTTAGACACTGCATAACATAGTGCACTTGGGCCTCAATCATAAAGACAATGGAGCTGTGTCCCACCCGGCTGTTCGGGCCGATCAGAAAGAACAGGTTGGGATAACCGGCCACGGTAACGCCCCAAAAAGCCTCTAGCCCTTCTAGCCACGCCACTTTTCCAGCAGCTTCAGGTAAGCCGGATCCTTGAGATAGCCCAGCCCTAGCATTTGCTGGAGAGGACCCGCGCAGCGGGGAGGAGGCCGTTTATGCCGGCTTCGCGTATCCTTGAGGGCAGGCTGCCAAAGCAGCACCCAGCGCTCACAAACTTCTTGACGGCCAACGACGACCCGCAACCAGGCCAGAGCGGGATATCAAGGGCGAAGACCTTG
>DATMQC010000225.1:0-8793 GCA_035567275.1 Chthoniobacterales bacterium
TATTCCAAGGGTTACTGAATATGGACCACGTCAGACGAAGGACCTCGAAGCCGAAGAATCCTGGACCGTGGTTGCCTCAGATCTCCGAGATCTTGCGTCCTTGCTTTCAACTTAAATTCCGAAGTTGAGAAGTCGTCTTCCTCGTTCTCGTGCTGCTAATGAACACTCGTAGCATCTTACTGGTGCTGAGCAGATTGCAAAAGTTGCGATTTTGACATTTTTGGGCCCGGAAAAAGTGTTCATCCCTCACCCAGGAAAAGCGCCCTTTTCTAGGTTACTCGTCGTCGTCCTCGAGAATTCTCACCGTCACCCAAACGGAACAAAATAATTGCCAGGAAGATCGGCTTTTTTCTCGGCGCAGAAGCCAATAAATCGAAGGACGAGCACGACGACGATTCCCTAATTTCGGGATCTGGGTTTAGTGATGATCCAGCGAGGGCGTGCCTCAGACCGGCGATGTGTAGAAGACAGAACCCCGAGCTATTATTGCTAGCTCACAGGCTTCCTCCCGACCAAAGCTGTTATCCACGAACCTATAAAACTCACCACGATGTTAATGCTCAAGGCAATGAGTCCAATATAGACCGTGAAAGTCTGTCCAGCGAATTGAAGAGGATAGACCGGTATTCCGTTCTTCAACAGCAGCCCCTGAACTTGCCTTTACCGCAAGCGTAGCGGGCCTGTTGACGCTCCCAGAAGAATTCCTCGTAGGTCATGATCGGCTCGCCGGGGTGGTAGGTTTTGCGATGCTCCACGTAGCTTTGATAGTCAGGCACACCGACCATTAGTCGGGCTGTTCTTGCGAACCAGCTAAATACGATACGAATGTCACGCATGAATGCCTCCTGTCGTCAGGCCGACAGCGCCAACTTCAGAGGCCGTGACGTGCGGAGTGGACAATGCCTTGCGGATTCCGATCAGCCCGTAGATCAACACCGCTATGACCACGCCGACGAAAATTGCTGCCAGCGCACTGTCCACGTAATCATTGAACACGATCTTCTGCATCTCGACGATGCTCTTGGCCGGTGCGAGGATCTTTCCGCTCGCCAAAGCGTCGCCGAAGTAACGGGCATGGGCGATGAAACCGATGCCTGGTGCCGGGTGGAATATCTTCTGGAGGCCGGCTGTCAACGTGCATGCGAGCAGCCAAAGGGTAGGTACGATGGTCACCCAAGCGAACTTTTGACGCTTCATCTTGAACAGCACCACCGTACAGAGGGTGAGTGCGATGCCGGCCAGCATCTGGTTGGAGATACCGAACAGCGGCCACAGGGTGTTGATGCCGCCCAGCGGGTCAACGACGCCCTGATAGAGAAAGTAACCCCATGCAGCTACGGCCAAGCCCGACCCGATCAGGTTGTTGCTCCAGGATTTCGTCTCGCGGAAGCCTGGAATCATCGTGCCAATCAGATCCTGGATCATGAAGCGCGCGACGCGGGTCCCAGCATCGACAGTGGTAAGAATGAACAACGCCTCAAACAGAATAGCAAAGTGGTACCAGAGTCCCATCAGAACCTTGCCCCCGAAAATGCCTGAGAGAATATGCGCCATCCCAACCGCGAGGGTCGGAGCGCCGCCCGCGCGCGAGAGTACGGTGGTTTCGCCGACATCGCGAGCGATCTGAGTAATCATGTCGGGCGTTATCGCGAAACCCCAGCCCGAGATTACCGATGAGGCCTGGGTGGCGGTGCTGCCGATCACGCTAGCCGGACTGTTCATGGCGAAATAGATACCCGGCTCGATCACGCTTGCGGCTACCATGGCCATGATGGCTACAAAGGATTCCATCAGCATGGCGCCGTAGCCGATGAACCGCGCCTGGCTTTCGACCTCCAACATCTTCGGCGTGGTCCCCGAGGATATAAGGGAATGAAAACCGGACACCGCACCGCAAGCGATCGTAATGAAAAGGAACGGGAAAAGGGTGCCGGAAAACACCGGGCCGCTGCCGTCAATGAAGCGCGTAAGCGCCGGCATCTTCATCTCAGGGCGCACGAGCACAATACCGATGGCGAGCATGGTGATCGTGCCGATCTTGAGGAAAGTTGACAGATAATCGCGCGGCGCCAGCAACAGCCAGATAGGCAGGACGGACGCAACGAATCCGTAGCCGATAATCATTAACGCCAGACTCTCACCTCGCAAGGTGAACAACGGAGCGAGCATGAGATTCTGCGCCACGGTCTGCCCGTAAATCAGCGCCGCAATCAGCAGCACGAAGCCCATGAGCGACATCTCGGCGATGCGACCCGGTCGAATAAAGCGGCTGTAAAGGCCCATCAGGATTGCAATCGGGATCGTGGCAAACACAGTAAAGGTGCCCCAAGGACTTCCTGCCAAGGCTTTGACCACTACCAGAGCCAGCACGGCCAGAAGAATGATCATGATCAGGAGAATGCCGATCTGGGCTATTCCACCGGCTACGCGCCCCATCTCCGAGCGCACCATGTCACCCAGCGATCGCCCGTCACGGCGTACAGACAGGAACAGCACGATAAAATCTTGAACCGCCCCGGCAAATACCACTCCCACCAGTATCCAGATCGTTCCCGGCAGGTAGCCCATCTGCGCGGCAAGAACAGGGCCAACCAGCGGACCGGCGCCGGCGATCGCCGCAAAGTGGTGACCGAAGAGCACGTACCGGTTCGTCGGCACGTAGTCCAGACCATCGCTGTGGCGCACTGCTGGGGTGGGTCGCAACGGATCCACTCTTAGCAATCGTTCAGCAATGAAGAGTCCATAGTAACGATAGGCAATCAAATAGGTACAGACTGCGGCTACCACCATCCACGCTGCGTTAATCGTTTCACCGCGACTCAGCGCAACGATCGCGAGGGCGATTGCGCCTGGCACGGCTATTCCGAGCCACATCAAATTTTTCTTGCTCATGAGGCGATTCTTCGCCTTGAAGTGAGGGCGTCCTTTATAGGAGAACAATTATCAGGATAGATCTCTTTTGACGCCGATTTTTCTTGTTGTCAATTTGAGCAAAGAGAGAAAATTCTCGGCGCCAATTCAGTCCAATTCAAGGGCGCCGGACTCATTTTGTTTTCAGGTAAACGATATAGATCAGCATCGAAGTGATCGGAACCCAGAGGAACTGGTACCAGTAAAAGAAAGGAAATCCCAGCAAGGTCGGTTCGATCGAATTGTAAAAAGGTACCCAGAGGAGCGCTACAAAGGGTATCAGCAACAATATCGCCCAAGGGCCTAAGGATTTTTCGGGGACTGGGTTCATAAACGCTCAACTAATCGTCCTCGAACTCGTCCTCGTACTCGGAGCCACCCCAGCCGTTATACCAGCCTCTACTGAGACGCTGACTCGCCGAAAGCAAAATTATGTACCTTTTGTTCAAGAGCCAAATTTCTCAGCAATCGGACGAGTTCGAGTTCGAGTTCGAGGACGAGTTTTAAGATTTGGCGCCGCCAGTCAACAGGAAACGAGAACAAATTCCCGTCATCATTCGCATAACGGCTAATCTACAGCCTGTTCCGTGATACGGCTAAAAGCTTCCTTGCTGTCTGGGCGCATTTCCGAATCAGATCTTGTCGATTTTCACCCGGAACCAGCGCGCTGCCGGCTCCGATGGCATCTGCCCCGGCTTGAAAGAAGAGCGGGGCGTTTGAAACGTTGATGCCGCCGGTAGCGATCAGGGGTATATTAGGAAAGGGACCGCGAAGCTCTTTGAAGTATTGATGCCCGAGTGTGCTGGCGGGAAAGACCTTAATTGCATCTGCCCCAGTCGCATGCGCGGCGAAGATTTCCGTAGGCGTCAATGCACCACAGCAAATCGGAAGATCATGCTCGTGGGCGAATCGTACGACCTCAGGATTGAAATTGGGGCTGACCAGAAATCTCGCCCCGGCGAACATCGCCTTTTTAGCCAACGAAATAGTCGTGACTGTGCCCGCGCCGAAAACCGTGTTATCGCTTTCCATTTGTTTGGCTGAGCGAAGAAAGTCTTCCGCCTTTTCAGACTCCATCGTCATCTCGATGAATCGAATGCCACTTTCGACGAGCAGTTTGACGCAAACCTGTACATCCACTTTTGGGCGACGCAAGATGGCGATGACCGGAGATGCCTTGAGTTTGGTCAGGAAATTCTCGCGATTCATGATATAGGCCTATCCGTGTATCGGGGAGCCAAACGCGAATTCAGCAGCGTCCGGTTCAGGCGCGGGCCAACATCGACTCTGCACTTCGTTGCCGGCTGTTGCAAGGAACGCCGGCCGATTTTCGGGTTGCGAAGCTCGCAAAAGCCAGACGCCTGATTCACCTGAGCTTGACCTATTGTGCTGGTTCGTCCGTATTTAGATTTGTGAGACTGCATCGGACGCTTGCCGCTATTTTCGCCGCTGGACTTCTTCCAGGAATCCTTTGCGCCCAGGAGAAAACGCTTCCGGAGAAATACGAACAACCGCTTGGAACCTGTTTCGAAGAATTAAAGTATCCCTATCCGACGGCTTACCTCAATTTATTCGTCGAGGGTCAGGATTTGAGGATGTGTTTCATGGATGTCCAACCCACAAAGAATCCAAATGGCCGCTCGATTGTTCTACTGCATGGGAAGAACTTCTGGGGAGCGTATTGGGCGGATACGATCAAGTTCTTTGCCGATCGCGGTTTCAGAGTCGTTGTTCCGGATCAGATCGGGTTCGGGAAATCCTCGAAACCCAATGTCCACTACAGTTTTGATTTTCTGGCAGAAAACACTGCCGGATTGCTTGATTTACTTCACGTGCAGAAGGCGACGATCATAGGTCATTCGATGGGAGGGATGTTGGCCATTCGCTTTGCCCGGCTGTATCCAGGCCGGACGGAAGCCTTGGTTTTGGAGGATCCGATCGGGCTTGAGGACTACCGGCTGAGCGTGCCTCCGGCACCCCTTGAACAGCTGTATCAGCGGGAGCTGAATCTCAGCCTGGACGACTACCGAAAATACGTTCAGAGTTACTTTGTCAACTATCCCGCGGACAAGGCAGAAGTTTTTGTCGAGCCGCGTGCCCGGGTGAGTTTAAGCGGTGATTTTCCTCGCTGGGCGTTTTGCGCTGCGTTGACTACCCTGCTGATTTATCAGCAGCCCGTCTGCTACGAGCTGGCTGAAATCAAGGTTCCCACGCTCATTATTGTCGGGCGCGAGGATCGTACCGCTGTAGAAAAGGATCGGGCGCCAATCGATCTTCGCCGGAACCTCGGGAACATGCCGGAACTGGCAAAAAAAGCGGCTGACACTATCCCTGGCGCCAGGCTCGTGGAATTGCCTAATGTCGGACATATTCCTCATCTGGAAGCGCCGGATGCGTTCAATCAGGCTGTAGACGACTTCTTGCGGCGCTAGCCTGAAAATCTCGCAAGCCAACGCGCTTGCGAGATTTTCAGGCTCTAGAGCCGCTCAGGGACCGGCTCGGAATGGAAATCGGATTTGGCCGGAATAACATGGATATTGCCGCGATCAGAAGTGCAATACAGTCTCGCTCTGCTTTCGCCACCGCTAAGACCGGCCGCGATTGGGTGCCTCTCCTGATATTGTTTCTTCCCTCAATTTATATTCTGCTATCCGTTCCACCGCTTTGGCGCGACTCAGACGGGTTCAATGAAATCGCATCCACATTCGCTCCTAAGGGAATCATTCATTGGTTGCCGGGTTACTGTTTGTGCGGGCGGTTGATAGTTATCCTTTTCGGGATCGCTGGCAACCTGCTGCAGGGCCGGGGGTTGCCACCTTTGTCCATAAGCATCACTCCGCTGAACGACATGGGAGTCTACGCGCTCATCGTGTTCCAACACCTGTTTCTGGTTTGTTCGCTCTATTACTTCGTCAGCAATGCTACGGATCGCCCCATAGCGAGAGTTTTGTGTGCCGCGTTTTTTGCGCTTACGCCGTGGATGTACGTCTACGCCAACTGCATCGGGAGCGAAGCTTTCAGCAATCCTCTGATTGTTTTTGTGGCGGCTCTTGGGTGGAACTGGCTTAAAACTCCGGAACTTGGAGCAAGGAATCTGCTGCCTTATCTTGCATTACTTGTTGCCGCATCACTCACAAGACAGATCAATGGCCTCCTTGTCGGACTTTTGCCTCTCGCCCTGCTGCCGGGCGCAGTTGGGGAATTGCTTAAGGTCGGAAGACGCGGACCGGCCAGCGGGTTGTCGCGATTTTATTTTACCAGAAGGCTGCTGATTTTCGTGGGAATCGCCGTGATAGCGGTTGGGCTATCGATCTTTGCGCAAGTTGGGTTGTGTTGGGTCTGCCGCGTCCCTTTCCGATCCACGCTCGGCCAGACTTTCGAGTGGCGCCTGGCTTATTGGCGCGATTTGCCAGAAGTCGACCGCTCTCTGATAATCCGAAAAATCGACGCAACGACAGCTGATCCGGTGGTCACAGATGCGCTTGAAGGACTCAACCAGTCTCTGACTCAGGGCGATGAATGGAAGAACATGTTTCTTTTCTATCGGATCGACGAGACTCTCGTTCGATCCGGGATGAAAGATATGCAGTTACGGACCTGGCAGATTGACCTCAAGCTCAATCGAATTGCGCTCGCCGTGCTGTGCTCAAGGGAGCCGCACTATTTGGGGGCGGTATGGTCCGATTTCATGCAGGCCCCTCTCTTCTCCCAATCCGAGCTCGCATACTCTCCCTTTATTCTTACGGATTGGCTTGCCACGCAGCTTGTTTATCCCCGTTACGGACGTCTCCGTGGACTAGCCTCATTTCGACATGAGCCCGGATATTATGATGCTCTATGGAAGCGAACGTCTTATCTTCAACTTCTTGGCGGAGTGCCGATGGTTTGGATGGCCTGTGCGGCGGTAGCGCTCGGTCTGGTTGGCGTTGCATTGGCTCCGGCGAAGGGTTTGGCAGGGCTAAGGACAAGCTATTCCGCCGCCATGGTAGCGCTCGGTCTGCTGATGGTCTTCGGCTCCTGTCTGACGACGTTTTCAGCTGCTCGATTCAACCTGCCTACCTATTCCCTTTTTCAGATGGCAATGATATTTGGCGGTTTGGCAGCTACGGCAGGTCTCACTGAAAGGCTGGAATCTTTGCGAAAGACGAGTTAATACCAACCGCATGTCACGCGTTCTTTTGACAATTGCCGTCTTTTGCGGACTGGGGGTGTCAGCCATTGCCCAGGCTCAGCCGACTGGGGAACACATCGTCGTTACCGGAGGAGTGTCCATAAGGGAATGGGAGAAATACAAGGCGCAACCGCACGACAATTGGTGGCTGAACTTTGTGCGCGCAAGTCGGATCCGGATTGAGCAGCTGCGTCAGCAATACGGCCCTTCGGCTCAAATCACCTGGTTGGTCTATCAGCGCGGATATGCGCGAAGGCAATCGCAGGAACACGAGTCGCTCTTCAGCATAATAGACTCGGTGAGGGATAAATACGGTTTGAAAATGATCTACTTCAATTCTGTTGACCAGCTCTGCTATTATTTGAATTACGGATCAAATCGCCAAAACAACAAGATCGCAACTTTCGACTATTTTGGGCATTCGAATAAGGCCTGCTTCATGTTTGACTACAGCAACGAAATTGGAAGCGCCTCCAAAGTCTGGCTCCATGAAAATGAACTAAAGGACAAGCTTCACCGGGGCATCTTTGCTCGCGACGCTCGCGTCCAAAGTTGGGGGTGTTATACGGGAGAGAGCATGTCCAGGCTGTGGTATCAGGCCACAGGCGCCAAGATGATTGGCGCAGTAGGGAAAACTCAGTATATGACCAACGAACTCCCCGTACTCGTTTCCGCCTCGGGGAGATGGATCACAGGTTTATAGTAGAATTCTGGCGCAATTGACCGCGGAACACGAAAATTATGAATTTTGCTGAACTCCGGCGAATTTATTTCTCTCCGTTTTTTGAACTGATTCAGCGTGCTCGCACGATCTATCTCTGTCACTGGCCCCAGGATGAGGTTCAGCTATGCACGTTGCTGAGCATCAAAACCGGCGGCTGCAGCGAGGATTGCGCCTACTGTGCTCAAAGCTCGCGTTACAAAACGGGTGTTCAGGCGCAAAAGTTGATGGACCCTGAAGAGGTATTGGAAGTCGCCAGACAAGCGCGCCTCAACGGCTCGACCCGTTTTTGCATGGGAGCGGCGTGGAAAGGAGTGCGCGATGGCGACGCAAAGTTTGAGCAGGTTCTGGAGATCGTGCGAAGCGTAAGCCAACTTGGAATGGAGGTCTGCGTCACACTCGGTCAATTGACGCTAATTGAGGCCAGAAAACTCAAGCAGGCCGGGGTCACGGCATACAATCACAACATTGATACTTCCGAAGAGTACTATCCGGAAATCGTTTCCACTCACACCTTCGCAGACCGGCTTCGAACGATATCAGCCGTTCAGGAAGCCGAAATGTCGCTTTGCTGCGGAGGCATCATCGGTATGGGAGAGACCGAAGATGACCGGCTCAGGATGCTCGAGACGCTATCCAATTTTGATCCGCCCCCCGAGAGCGTTCCGATCAATTGCCTCATGCCGATGCCCGGCACTCCTTTGGCAGACCAGCCTCCGGTAGATACATTCGAACTGGTTCGGCTGATCGCCGCGACTCGAATAGCTTTGCCCAAAGCAAAGGTTCGTCTATCAGCCGGTCGGACCCGACTTTCGAAAGAAGCTCAGGCTCTTTGTCTGTTCTCGGGCGCAAACTCGATTTTTTACGGGGAGAAGCTGCTCACTGCGAGGAATCCTGGCGTTAATCACGATCGTGAGTTACTCAATGCCCTCGATTTAAAAGCGCAGGCTCCCTTCGCTGTTCCTTGACGCGCTGAAATGGCGGGCACTCC
>DATMQC010000226.1:0-6442 GCA_035567275.1 Chthoniobacterales bacterium
CTCAGTGCGTGCCGCGGACGGAGTGGTCAAGAATTCTTCTCGATCTCACGAATCCTCGCGCGTGTGACCTCGTTCTTCTTTTCGAAGTCCGACATCATGGTCTGGAATTCGACGTCCGGCACGAACGGGGCCATGGAGGGATCATCACGCATCAGCGGCAGGACAGCGAGGACACCGGGAAAGACGATGCGTAGATGCTGGTAAGCCTCTTTCTTGTGTTCAAGAAAACGACTCCCGGCAGCCAGATAATACTGGGCCCAGAAGATTGTTTTCCCTCTCGCCAATGCCTCTCGGGACCGAGCCACGACCAGCTCTGCTTTTTCCCGTGCCTCCGCCTCCCGGCCCGTCGCGCGCGAGGCGAGAGCAAGGTAGTACAATGCCCACGAGTCCCAGTCCAATTCCCAGCTACCGGGACCCTTCTCCAATCGCGCACTGGCGAGCCGCCGCACTGTCGGCCAGTCGCCGACGCACACCGAACAGCCAAGGAACAGTTCAAGAACAGTGTTGTCATGCGTCATGAGTTCCAGCGGCAACTGCCGCAAGCCGATCAGTGCCCCGGTGAAATCCCGCCGAAAGATCATCCGCTCGCATTCCATCATTCGCTGTCGCTCCGGGTCAGTTTCCAGATCGATCGCACGCTGCATCCACTTTTCCGTCAGGTCCTTCTCTCCCACTGCTGCGGAGAGTTCGCCGAGGATACGTGGCGCGTAGGGATCGTTGGGACTAAGTGTGTGACACTTGCGTAGGAGCGCATACTTTTTATCGATTTGATCCGCGTCAGTTAATTGGTGCGCGGCCCGCTTAAGAGCTTCCACGTCGTTCGGGGCGAGTTCGAGCGCCTTCCGTACGCATTGGTTCGCTTGGTCATTGAACCCTTTCCAGCTGAATGCGCGAGCGAGCGCGGTGTAACCGCGAACCTGCTTCGGGTCAAGGGCGATAGCCTGCTGAGAGAGGTCTATGGCCGAGTCCAGCCAAAACGCCTCGCCCTCGAACTCGTCCACGCGCTCAATATACGCGTTCGCGAGGCCGGTACATGCAAGCGCGAATTTGGGATCCTCTTCCAGAGCCTGCCTGAAGAGCGCAATCGCCCTTTCGTTGTCGTCCTTGTGATGCAATTCGTAAAAGGCCAAACCACGCAGATAGAGGTCATAGGCAGTGAGATTCTGGGTCGGTGTTCGCTGAATGTTGGCGCGCTCATCAGCCGAGAGCCTGACATGGAGAGCGGCGGCGATGTTCTGAGCTACGTCGCTCTGGATGGCAAAGAGATCTTTGATCTCACGGTCGTACGCCTCGCCCCAAAGCGTGGCGTCGGTGCGGGCATCATAAAGAATCGTAGTGATCTTGACCCGGTTCTCCAGACGTTGAACGCTGCTTTCGAGGATGGTTGCCACATCCAGCTCCGCCCCGATCTCATGAACTGGTTTCCGGACGACGTTGGGGACCGCCTTGTAACGCAAAATCGAACTGCGCGAGATCACGCGCAGGTCTGAGATCTTTGAAAGCTGGAAAATGACTTCTGTGGTTAGCCCCTCGCTGAAATATTCGTTTTGCTTGTCGTCGCCTATGTAATCGAACGGTAACACGGCGACAGATTTAGCGTCCAGGTGTGGTGGAGCCCTCTGAGAAACGAAATAGTAGCATGCCATTGCGATCCCAATGACCATGCCAACCGCCAGAATAAGACGCCGTCTCCTGATCCCATGAGGCCCCGGACTAATTTGGACGTCCTTCCAATTACGCACCGAAACGGTTTCGTCCGCTGTGAGCGTCTTCCTCACCTGCTGAAGCATACTCTGAAGCTGATAGGGACTTTCCGGTCGTTTCCCAGGCTCTTTTTCCAATAACGATTCGATCAAAGAGACAACGGGCTTAGGGACATGCTCTAATCGTTCGACTGGCGGAGCTTGATGCAGGTGCTTCTGAATCACCTCTAAAACTGTCCCGTCGAAAGGGACTCTTCCGGTCAACATGACCCAAAGCGTGACGCCTAACGAATACAGGTCGGATCGGATATCCACTTCCTCACCCGAACACTGCTCCGGACTGGCGAAGTGAGGGGTTCCGATAAACACGCCGGCTTCCGAGAGATTCACTTCAGCGACCGGAGCTCGTAGCGCCTTAGCTAAACCGAAGTCAATCACCTTTACGGTGACTTTCCCGGCTTCGCCAAAGACCACCATCAGATTGCCCGGTTTAATATCGCGATGAACGAGATTCTGCCGATATGCGGCGCTTAGCGCGGCAGCAACCTGGTCCACAATTTCGAGCGCCAGGTCCACCTCAAGAGGTCCACGAAACTTAAGAACCCGCTCTAGCGGTTCGCCTTCGACAAATTCCATCGCATAGAAATACTCCTCGCCGGCCTTTCCCAGATGAAAAACGGAGGCGACGTTCGGATGACGCAGGCTAGCAGCCGCTCGGGCTTCCCTTACAAAGCGCCGGCGCACGGATTCGTTCTCCAGATATCGCGTGTTGACGATCTTCAACGCCACTGGACACTTCAGATTGATATCAATTGCCTTGTAAGTGACTCCCATCGCGCCCCGGCCCAGCTCCACAGAAGTGCCGTCCTCACGACGTACGAGTTCATAGTGCTCGAATCTATATTCAGATGAATCGGGCTTAGGCGACACACTCAATCCCTCACCGCCAAATTCAGTGTCGCTAAGAGCTTCGCGCAGCATGCAAACGGGACAGAACTCCCCAGAGCTACCTGCGGCCAGAGGCGTTTTGCACTTCGGACAGGAGCGAATTTCTCGCGGCTCCCGTGGTTCATCGCCAAACTTGGGATCATCCCCAGAATTCTCCACATCGGATCTCATGTCACTGGGAACTGCATTGTTATACTTTAGACTTCTACATCCGAGCAGGAGGTTTCTCCACGCCAAAACCTGGCATCAAACTACTACTTTTGGGTGAGGCATCGTCAGGGCAGAGCGACCGTGGCTCCCCTATCGCTAATGGCCATATGTTTTGCCATCCTCGGGAAAAGCAGCACAAACCTGCGGTTGAAGAGCTACGGAAACGCTCGCTTGCAAGGTTCAGAAAGAACCGGACGTTAAAATGGCTCCGTGATTTGAGTGACGGTAGGTTTGGACCCTTTGCTGTAGTCGAGATTCAAAATCAGATTGAAAACATTCGGATCCCAAGGATTGGGAACATTAGCGCCAGCTGCACCCAACCCAAAAGCGAGCTCTGGGAGATGGCCATGATGCCAGCAAATAAGTACCAGTTTGCCGTCGTACTTGGGATCCGTCAAAAGCTCTTGAGCGAGCACAGGGCCGTCCTGATCGGCGATCGTAGAGTCAATCGACACTCCAATCTTCTTCGACAACGGCGTGATTGTTTCGATCGGCCGGACGCTATGCTTCGACGGAGCCGAAGCACAGAGGAAATCTGGAACCCCCGGATTTTTCGGAACATAATCCGCGAGTTTCTCTGCCCGAGCCCGGCCTGCATCCGACAGGTGGGGATCTGTCGGATCGTCCGGCTTCTCGGCATGGCGCATGAGGCCGTATTTGCTTTGGTGTCATAATTAACCTCGATGTTGTTTTTCAGAAAATCGCCTGTCCGAGGCGACGTAAGTCGAAGCTTTCGACGCGATCTTTTTCATTCGGGACGAATTATCTTCCGTGCAACCGATTAGTCTCGAGAATAACTTTCCGCCGCCTCACCCCGCTGGTGCGGCCAAACCGCTGGCAGCACCAAGAGAACTAATCTAACACATGATTGAACTATTGTGCTCCTTTCCTGCCATTTCTGCCGATTCGGTAGTGCTCCAGCGATTTTCGAGCTGCTGGCGCGGTGGCTCGTCGACTCGCCTTACCTCACCGGTACCCGGATCAGAAAATTACCTTGATCGATCGCTTCTGCCGAATCGTCATTTTTTCAACAACCCGTTCAGCCTGGACTTTTTGCCGAACCCCATGTCTGCTAGCTGACCAGTCTTCCACTCAATGTTCAGAGTCTGAGATGATCATTCCAAAATCTTGCCCAGCCGATGCGTTTCTCTCCATTCTGCGCCTCAGCCTGCTCGTCTTCATCTTGCCGCTCGCATCCCGTGCGGAAACTCCGCCGCTCGTGGAGGGTGAACCAATTCTCGTTCCGGCGACCAAAGGCAAATTCGACTATCTCCGGGTCGACGAGCAGTTCCACCGGCTGCTGGCCAATCATACAGGGAATGGCACTCTTGACGTATTCGACTTACCGGACGGCGAACTGCGCCAGACCGTGGCCATCGGCGCCGTGCAAGACGTTGCCATCGACACCGAGCGCAGCAAATATTACCTCACGGTCAGTGATCGGAGCAATTTGACGATCGTGGACCGCCAAACGTTGAAAGTTGAGGGTTGCGTGCCACTCCCAGGCGCGCCGGATGGGTGTGCGTTCGATTCAAAAAATGGGCTCGTCTACGTGGACCACGGCGACGGGGAAGATGTCTGGGCGGTTGATCCCGATGCGCGCCGCATCGTCGCAACCATCAAAGTACCCAAAGCGCCCGAATTCATTTTGTACGATCCGACTTCGGACCGGATTTACCAGAATATAAAGTCGAAGCCCGTCACACTCGCGATCGACCCGGCGGTGAACTCAGTAATCGAGACATGGTCGACCGAACCGGCAGAAAGTCCGCATGGTTTAGCGATCAACCCCGAAACCCGCCGGCTTTTCTCAGCCGGCGGAAACGGGAAGTTATCGGTATTGGACTCTGCCTCCGGAAATGTACTGAGCTCTGCAGAGATCGCGTCCGGCGTCGACCAGATCGCTTTTGATCCCGCGAATAAGAGGATCTACTGCGCAAGCGGTAGGTCCGGCCTTTCGGTGCTGGAAGAAACTGTCGATGGCGTGAGATTGCTCGGCAATATTGCAACTCCCGCTGGTGCACATACTCTCGCCGTGGACCCGGCCACTCACGCCGTCTGGATCGCTTACTCCCACCAAAATGAATCGTTTGTATGTAAGCTAAGCCTTCCGCGGTGAGTCGTCCGGCGACAGAACCGAAATGTTCTCAAGACTTGAAAAGACCAGCTGTTCTGCGATCCGCGGCATCGGTTTGGCTTCGATGAGCGATACGATTGGCTTTTTGGCGCACGACATCGTGTATCAGGGAACTGGTCGTGAATACGCAATTTCAGGATGAACAGGGAGAGTACAGTGTCGCCTCGAAATCCATAGATATGGCACTGAAAGACTGAACTAGCAGGGAGCTGTTCGATGTACTGACGAACGTTGTAAATATGTGGATTGACTTTTTGCAGGCGGCGAGAATTTCCTGGGAAAGCGACGAAGTTTCCGCATGAAGACCGTAACCGGATTATCGGCCGCGAGAATGGATCTTGTAATGACGCAAGGACTGGCCGCCCAGCTGGGATTCAAATTGCAGAAATATAACTATGCGAAGGGCTGTCCGGAGCCGGTCGATTTAACGGGGAAGCAGATTTCGTTCAGGGCCTATGACCCGAGAAGCATGAAAATAGAGGCCGGAATGCAGATGACAACCGCTGAGGGGAAAAAATACGCGGGCACTGTTGAGCTGGATGCGGATGAAAAGGGAGAATTTTTTCTTGCTGGAAGGCAAAGCGGAACAGGAGGCCTTCGTGAACAAAGTGTTAAAGCGTCGCGGCGAGCTAACATTGAAATCCTTCAACGCCAGGCCGCGCCGCCCACGGTCAAACAGCACATGGCCGCCATCCGGATGCTGTTTTCCTGGCTCACGGAAAAAGGAGTGCTCGCCATGAATCCGGCCAGGGAAGTCAAGACCGAGAGATTTTCGCGGACCGAAGGAAAAACGCCGGCATTCGTCGACGGCGAGGTTCAGAAGCTTTTGGACGCGATCGAGACATCCACGCACACCGGCCTCCGCGATCGCGCTCTGCTCGGGGTCCTCGCCTACACTATTCGCCTCACTCATTCCGGGCGACCGGCATCACAAATTTTCTGGAAAATGACGGCATTGAAGCCGCTCAACGAATCGTCGGCCACGCCGACAGCCGGACCACGAAACTCTATGACCGCCGCGGCCAGAAGGTCCTTCTGGAGGACATGGAGAGGATTCGGTATTAAAGCCCCTTACGATGAGCGAACGGGCTTTTGTGTCGAAGGCGTTATTGCAAAAGCACATCGAAAATGAATATTATTAAAGGATCTCTGCCATACGAAAACCATTAGAAGAATTCGTGGAAGAAGCTGCCTTTGCATGCGTTGGTGCTCTCTACTTTTGAGTCTAGTCCTAATAGCCTGGCCCTTACACGCGGTCGATCTTACAGGGATCGTTCTCGACCAATCCGGGGAGCCAACAAGTGGGGCTACCGTGAAAGTAGTGGGCGTTGGAATCGATACGACGACGCAAACGGGCGAGTTCAGAATTCCGATTCCAAACACTCGCATCGGCCAGCGCGTTAACATTCAGATTGCAAAGGATGGTTGGACTCCGGCTTCGGAT
>DATMQC010000227.1:0-6120 GCA_035567275.1 Chthoniobacterales bacterium
CGATCGGTGATCTGACCTCTCGGCGCCGGGATCGCCAGAGCGTACGTCGCAGCCCGGCGTTGCGTCTCCCAGCTGGGTGTTAAGTTCGTCGGATTTGTCGACGTCGCCTCGTCAGATCGCGCACCCGTGAGCACACAAAAGCCCGCCGCGTACGCCCAAAACATCAACCACAGATTCATCAAGCGAGGCCGCGCCTCAGAAAGGCGAGATGTCAGGATCTCATAGCCGCGTTGGGGAGCAGCGTCGATTGGATGAAGCGGCCTCGCTATTGCGGGACCAAAAGTTTGTTCTGTTAGATGTCCGGGCCATTGCCGGCGCGTTATCCGCATACTGCGTTTGGTTTTTTGATTCGTGCGTGCACTTGAATAGGTGGCGTGAGGATCAGGTAACTTTGGGCTCCTCGGTCCCGCCTGTAGAATCCTTGAAAAACAAAACCTACCGAATGATTAATGTGCGGAACAGAAAAAGCCTCACTCATCTGCAATCAGTTTTGCTTTTCAAGGATTCTAGTGGGTAAAACAACATCCGACACGAGATCACGCAAGCAGTTTCTGGACCTCGCAAAACGCAAACCCCATCCTCCCTGCAGGAACCCCGATCTGAACTCCTCCAATTGCTCACCTGTTCAGAAATCGTGAAATGACTTCGGCGAGCCTGTCGCTTATTCCATCTAAGGCCGCAATTTCAGGTATGGGTGCTTTGCGCAAGCGCTCGATCGATCCGAAGTGCTTAAGCAATACTTGTTTGCGTTTTTCGCTCACACCGGGACAATCATCCAGAATGCTCTCCGCGACTCGTTTCTTCATCAGCAATTGATGGTAGCCGTTTGCGAAGCGATGCGCTTCGTCCCGAATTCTCTGCAGCAGTTGCAGAGCGCCGGATCCTTCCGGGAGCCGAAGGGGAAGCGGTCTTCCCGGCCGATAGATTTCCTCATATTCCTTGGCAAGACCGACAATCGGAAGGTTGTGCAGGCCGAGCCGCTGAAGTTCTCTGCAAGCAGAGCTGAGTTGGCCTTTGCCCCCGTCCACTACGATTAAGTCCGGTAGCCGAACCGCTCTTTCTGGTTGGGTTTCCTGAATTCTTTCCATGGATTCCGAGGGCGTTTCCTGACTGAATTCACGCAAATCCGGTGCAAGCGTCCGACTCTCAAGCAACACTCGCGAATAGCGCCGGCGGACGACTTCCGCCATACTTGCAAAATCGTCCTGTCCTTCGACCGTCCTTATGCGATATCGCCGATAGTTGGATTTGTCCGGCACACCATTTCGGAAACTCACCATTGAGGCCACCACGTGCGTTGTCGAAATATTCGAAATGTCGAAACATTCCATCGTGGCAGGAGGCGCCGGAAGCAGGAGCGCGTCAGCCAAGGAGCGTAGATCCGCTTCCGGGTCAATCGATGCGGGTAGCGAGCCTCTCGTGAATCGACGTGCCGGCCGGGTCGTGCGCCGGAGATCTTCAAGCATGTTTCGCAGCTCGGCAGCCTTCTCAAAATCGAGCTTCTCTGCGGCCGTCGTCATTTCCTGCTCGATCTGCTTGAGCATTTCCTGGCTTTGGCCGTCAAGGAACTCGCACGCCTGGAGCACCCTCATCCTGTACTCTTCCAGGCTCACCCTCCTTATGCACGGCGCAGAGCAGTTCTTGATGATATGATCCATGCATCGGTGATAATCCGCCTCGTCAGGTTCTGGCGCTCTGCAGGACCGAATTCCGAACCTTTTCCTCATCCACCTCAGCGTTGAGCGGAGCGCGCCCGCGTGCGCAAACGGACCGAAATAGCGACACCCATCGTCCTTTTTCAACCGCGATAACTGAAATCGCGGGATCGCATCCGAAAGGTTGACCTTTACCAGCAAGAACCTTTTATCATCACGAAAGCTTACATTGTATTTAGGCCGAAATTCCTTGATTAATTTGCCTTCCAGCAGCAACGCCTCCGGTTCATTGCGAACCAGATGAATTTCAAAATCCCAAACACTGTCAAGCAGGGCTCGTGTTTTGAGATCCGCAGTCATCCGCCGAGAGGGAATGAAATACTGCCCAAGGCGTTTCCTTAGATCGCGCGCCTTTCCGACATAGATAACTCGCTTCAACCGGTCCTTCATGAGGTAGACGCCAGGCTTATGCGGCACATCGCGCAATTTCGCATTCGGATCCGGCTTTTCTCCGAGGAATACGCCCTGCATAAACAAAGATTACGCTGCGCAGCCGATTCCGTCCAATTCGTCAAGGGTAGCGGCAGGGTAGTAGTAAACACGGCTCGCCGGGAGGCTCGCCCTACCGTCCAATGCCCAGGGGAACGTCACACGGGCAGCGGTCGGGCGAAGCTCCCGCTGAGCCGTCGAGCAAACCCGCCTCGTCCTACCATGCATGCCTTGCCCAGTTACAGTCTGGTCGGTTCTCGCGAAGAGCCAGCTGGATAAGTTCGCCCCATTGGTGTATGGAACTCGTTTGCACTTCGAGGATACGTGCATTTAAATAGGGAGCTAACCGTGATGAATCCGTTTGTTTTTCCGATCGCGTCGCTTCTGGCCCAGGCCGCCGAAGCAGCCCCATCGCCCGGTTCACCCCAGGCGACCTTGCTTGAGCTTCTTAAGGCGGGAGGCTGGGTAATGATCCCTCTTGTGATCGCGTCTTTGATCACGATGGCCCTCGTCTTTGCCTGCCTGTTCAGCTTGCGACGAGGAACTATAATATCCAATCGGTTCCTGGAAACCGCCGAAGCCTTGCTTCGAAAGCGCGACTATCTCGGTTTGATCGCGGTCTCCAACCGTCACCCGGAAGCCGTTGCCCGTATCACCGCTCGAGCGTTGGACTTCGCAACCAAAAATCCAACCGCTTCCCCTGAGGCCATTCGCGAGGTGGCGGAAACGGAAGGCTCGCGTGTAGCGACCAGTTTGAACCATCGGATCGTTTTTCTTGCGGATATCGCAACTCTGTCGCCAATGCTCGGCCTTTTGGGAACGGTTGTCGGCATAATCAATGCTTTTGGCGTCCTGGCAAGCAACACCAATCAACCGCGTCCTATGCTGCTTGCCCATGGCGTTTCGGAAGCATTGGTGGCAACCGCGGCAGGCCTGGTAGTCGGGATTGTCGCCATGTCGTTTTATGCGATTTTTCGGGGTAAGGTTGCCTCGATGATTTCGGATATGGAATCGGCTACCTCGCACATCGTGAACATGATCACAGCTCAGCATCAGCTGCGACGGCCGGAACGTTCCCGAGTACTCGAAAGCGACGAGATCTGAGTCCAATGAATTTTCGCAGACAAGCAGAACCCAGGGTATTCGGGTTCATGATTGCGCCGATGGTGGACATTCTCCTGGTCATCCTCGTTTTTTTTATCGTTACCTGGAATTTCGCATTGACCGAAAACGAGCTTGATGTCCGGGTGCCGACTGCCACAAAAGCTAACGAGCCCCAGCCCTACGTAGGTCAGGTTGTCATCAACATTACGGCCAACGGCGCGATCGTCGTCAATCGCCTACAGAAAAACCCGCAGGAACTCCTGGAGTTGTTGAAAAAGCTTTCCCAGCTTTATCCGGATCAGGCGGTCATCGTCCGGGGTGACCAAGCTGTCGATTATAAGCATATCGTAGATGTCCTGGATATCTGTCGGCAGGCGGACATCTGGAATGTTGCGTTTGCGACCGGCAAACCAGAGCAATGAGACTGCGTACCTGGCAAATATTTTCACTGAGCATAGGTCTGGCCTCGGGTCTCCAAAGTCAGGAAGTCCGGCGGGCTCTACCGGTTGTTCCAACGCCGGCCCCCGCTCCAAAAGCGCAGCCCGTCTACCCCGAGCAAGCGCCTGGATCGCAATCGATTCTTGGTGAAAAAATCCCTTCGCCTCAGAGCGTCGAGCCACGCAAACCCGTCGAAAGTAGTCCAGAGGCTAAGGCGTCGAGCGGAAGCGCTGCCGAGCCGGATGCCAAGCAGAGGGATCAAGCCACGGAAGATGAGATAAGGCTGGCTCCCAATCAAGGCCAGAACACCCAGGCCCCCGACCCGGCGAAAAATCAACTCGCCATCGCCGACGGCTTGTACATCAGGAAGTTGTACGATCTCGCGGCGCCCGAATACGAGAAATATCTTGGGCAATACCCGAACGATTCCGGCCGCGCGTCCGCGATGTACCGGTTGGCCGACTGCTATGGACTGCTTGGACAGCAAGAGCCGGCGCTCAACACCTATCGTATGCTTATTGAGGATATCGGTTCCGGAGAGTACGTAGGAAGCGCGGCTTTTCGTCTCGCCTCTCACGAATTCGATAAAAGGAATTTTTCGGACGCCGCGACCCTTTACGAGAAGGCATTTACGAATGCCAGAACGCCTGAAGTAAAACTCACAGCCCGTTATTATCAGGCCAAGTGCCTTGAGTTGAGCGGCAAAAAGTCCGACGCAAAAACCGCGTATCAAGATGTCGCCAAAACTCCAGGCAAAAACCCTTACCGCGATGCAGCCCGTTTGTCGCTAGCTTACTACGCGCTCGAAAATAATCAGAGACAAGAGGCCTTCGATTTGTTCAATGATCTCGGCCGCGACGCAGTCAAGCCGGTGGTAAAAGCCGAGGCGTTCACCCGCGCCGGCGTTCTGGCGTCCGATCTGAAGCAAAAGGATAAGGCCGATCAACTACTCCGAGCCGCGATCGCCTTGAACGTAGAAGGCAAATGGAAACAGGTCGCAGAACTTGAACTGATGAAGCTCCAATACGAAGGAGACAAGTTCGCGCAGGTGCTTGATTCCTATGCGAAGAGCACGAACTCGCCCGGGGACGAAACCAGGCCAAGCATCATGCTCCTCGTTGCAAACTCCTATCGTCAGCTGGGCAAGCATCAAAAGGCTCTCGAGCTCTATAATCAACTGATCCGCATCTATCCGAACGCGTCGGAAGCATACGATGCTCGCTATCAGAAACTCGTTTCCCTTGACGCCCTGAAGGATCCGTCGCTGGTTCAGGAAGTCGATTCCTACCTCGCGACGGGCCCAAGCAAAGAGCGCGCCGATAAGTCGAAGCTGCTGAAAGCTCAAGCACTGTTCCAACTGAATCGATACGAACCAGCCGCAAGGCTTTATCTGGAATTGACAAACTCATCTCTGCCTGATCCTTACAAGGCCGATTGTTTTTACGCCGCCGGCTACGCGTTTCTCCTCCTGAAGGACAATCAATCCGCGACGCATGCCTTCTCCGGTCTGATTAATAAATATCCAAAACACAAAATGGCTTCCAAAGCTCTGCTCAAGAGGGCGATTCTCTATCAAGAGGCCAAAAACTTTCCCGCCGCAGTCACTGATTTTAATCGAATCATTTCCGACTATTCCACTTCTGCCGAAACCGAAGCGGCTCTCCTGCAAAAAGGACTCACTCTCGGACAGCAGGGAGATTATGGGCAGATGACTGCGACTTTCCGGCAGTTGTTGAAGACATATCCCAACACGACAGGAGCGGCTCAGGCTTATTACTGGATTGGCTGGGCGGCATTCGAAGCAAAGAAATATCAGGATGCGGTGGCGCCTTTGGTTAAGGCACGCGAACTGAATGCGAATGAATTCACCGAAAGAAGCTCGCTCCGGCTCATGCTGTGTTACCAATCTCTCCTAAAGAAGGCAGAAGCCGCCAAAGAGGTTGACGATTTTCTGAAGAAGGATGCCGACAAAACCGCCATGGTGGCGGATGTCTGCCGTTGGCTGGGCACCGAATTCTATAACGAGAATAACTACGGTCAGGCCGCTAAATATCTGGGGCTTACGGCGAAGGATATCGAGCCGGTAAAAGTGGACAAAAGCGTTTGGTTCATGCTCGCGAAATCGCGGAACGAATTGAAGGATTATCCGGACGCAATCGAAGCGGCCAATCATTTTCTTGAAGCAGCAACGGAACCCGCGGACCGGTCACAAGGCTTCCTCGCTTTGGGCAGCGCCCAACTGGGCGCGGGACAACTGGACGCTGCGCAGAAGTCCGCAGAGCAAGCATTGACACTCCAGCCCGAGGGCCGATTCAATGCGGAAGCCAGGATGCAACTCGGCGATGTCGAGTCCAGCAGAGGCAACTATGAGAATGCCGCGCGTTCGTACATGAGCGTCGCTGTCCTTTACGAAGATCCGGAGGTGACACCCCGG
>DATMQC010000228.1:0-4348 GCA_035567275.1 Chthoniobacterales bacterium
AGGTCACGCAGGTTCCCGGTCCAAGCACGGCTCGCCGGGAGATCCGCCCTACCGGATCAATTTTGCGCCTGGATCCACATCGTTGGGAGGGCGAACTTCGGTAGGGCGAAGCTCCCGCTGAGCCGCACCGCCCCGGGAGGCTTTGCCAGTTCAATGAGGACGACGACTAGCACGAGGGCCAGATGTCGATCCAGTGTCCCGTCCCCTTGCTTTTCAAGGGATTCCAGGGGAACGACACCTTTTTTCGTTGATGTTCGGTGTGTTTCGTTCAGGTTCGTTGCTCATGAGTCTGGTCGAACTTGAGCAGCTTCAGTCTGCCATCCGAGATATCGCGGATTTTCCGAAACCCGGAATCATTTTTAAAGACATCACGCCTATTCTGGGAGATGGGAAATTGTTTCGCAGTGTGATCGACCACCTGGCGGAGGAGGCGGAGAAAGCGAATCCAACAAAGGTCGTCGGGATTGATGCGCGAGGTTTCCTGTTTGGGGCTGCTGTAGCTTACAAACTGGGTGTTGGCTGCGTCCCGATTCGGAAAAAAGGGAAACTTCCCTATAAAACGATCGGATCCTCCTATCGGCTGGAGTACGGAGATGCGGAAGTAGAGATGCATGTGGACGCGATTGCCGCAGGCGAGCAGGTTGTGTTGGTTGATGATCTGCTTGCAACCGGCGGGACGTCCGGCGCAGCGGTCAATCTCGTTCAGAAGATAGGTGGCATTGTCGGGTCCGCGCTATTTGTCATCGAGCTGACATTTCTTCATGGCCGGGAGAAGCTCCCCCCCGATGTCCCGGTGCACTCGCTGGTGAGGTTTTAAGGGAGAAGTTGCCGAAGCTCTTCTCCCAATGCTGCGCTTTATCGTCAAAAGAGGGATCGCTTTAGTGATCATCCTCTTTTGTGTGGTCACTCTGACGTTTTTTCTGATCCATCTGATGCCAGGGGGTCCTTTCGATCGAGAGAGGAAATTGCCGGCGAACATCGAGAAACAGCTTCTCATTAAATACAAATTGGACGGGCCACTGCTTGAACAGTATTTGAACTATCTCGGAGACCTTTTGCGTGGTGACCTGAGGCTATCGACGAAATACCGGAATCGATCGGTGAACGAAATTCTGGCCCAGAGCCTGCCGGTATCCGGGATCCTGGGCGGGATTGCTTTTTGTATCGCCGCCGGAGGCGGAGTCTTCCTCGGAGCAGTGGCTGCGGCGAACCAGCATACCTGGATCGACCGCACTGCCATGCTGGGAGCGTTGTTTGCAATTTCACTTCCATCTTTCGTGATCGGTCCGTTGCTGGTTTTAATCTTCGCTATCGATCTCCAAATTCTTCCGGTTGGCGGTTGGGGTAGCCTGAAGGGTCTAATCCTCCCGTCCATCACCCTGGCGGCTCCGTATACGGCTTACATTGCTCGCCTCACACGCGCCAGCATGCTCGAGGTATTGACGCAGGATTATATTCGAACGGCTCGGGCGAAAGGGCTCAGTGAAGAAAGCGTCATCTACAAGCACGCTTTGCGCGTGGCGATCTTGCCGGTCATATCATTCCTGGGGCCGCTCGCGGCGAATTTGCTCACCGGATCAATCGTAGTGGAGAACATTTTCAGCATTCCAGGAGCGGGAGGATTTTTTGTCAATTCGGTGCTCAATCGTGACGGCTTTTTGCTGGCCGGCGTCGTGATCGTCTATTGTGCCTTGCTCGTGCTTTTCAATTTGGTCGTCGACATTCTATATGGATTTCTCGATCGCCGGATAACACTTTATGACTGACCCGCGATCACCCTGGTTCAAGCTTCGCAGGAATCCGGCGGCCGTTATTTCAGCGATCATTCTCCTATCGATGGCGCTCGGGGCGCTTCTCGGACCGTCTCTGGCACCGATCGGCGCAGGTGAAGTTACCCGAAACAGTTTTTTGCCTCCTTCGAGCCTGCATCTGTTCGGTACCGATCTCAACGGCCGGGATCTGCTTTACCGAATTTTGCTGGGAGCAAGAATCTCCCTGTTAGTCGGGATCGCCGGCGCATTAACGAGTTTCATCGTGGGAATCATCTACGGTATGATTGCGGGTTATATTGGCGGCCAGGTCGACTCAGTTATGATGCGTTTTGTAGACGTGTTGTATTCGATACCACGACTGATCTTTCTTCTTGTGCTGATCAGCGCTTTGGATCCGTTGCTTCGGTTGCAAATCGAGCGCCACGGCCTGCAAGAATTCGTCGGCTACTCGAAAATCATCCTGCTGATTCTTTCGCTCGGGCTCACCGAGTGGCTGACCATGGCAAGAATCATGCGCGGTCAAGTTCTTGGCCTGAAATCGCAGCAATTCGTTCTGGCGGCTCGCAGTATTGGTCAAAGCCACATGAATATTATTTTCCAGCATCTGTTTCCGAACCTGGTCGGGGTGGCGCTGGTTTACCTTACATTGACGGTGCCGGCTGTCATTCTGGACGAATCATTCCTCAGTTTTCTCGGCGTCGGAATTCAGGCGCCGCTGGCCAGCTGGGGACTTTTGCTGAGCGACGCCGCCCAGGTGATCAACCCGATCAAAGGCTATTGGTGGCTTCTCGTTTTCCCTGCGGCTGCCATGTCTATGACACTCGTTGCGCTCAATTTTTTAGGAGACGGGCTGCGCGACGCGTTCGACCCCCGCCAACGCAAATAATGGATAAACCGGGGTCATATCTCAACGTTCAACATTCGCCGTATCAAGGGTGCCGAATGTTGAACGTTGAGATATGACCCCGGCCAGCGATTATACGGCTATGGATTTTCTTGATGAACTGGCGGGATCGGTTCTCTGTGGGGATGGTGCGATGGGGACCGAACTGATGTCAGCAGGAACGCCTGTTGACGTCTGTTTCGAAGAGCTCACCGTTAGCTCCGCAGATATGGTGGTCCGCATCCATGAATCATACGTGGATGCGGGCGCCCGCCTGATCGAGACGAACACATTTGGCGCAAACGCTGCGCGTCTCGCCAAGTACGGCTTGGAAAATCGAGTGAGGGAGCTGAATCAAGCGGCCGTAAAGCTCGCGCGGAAGACGATCGGCAACCGCCCAGTATACCTTGCCGGAAGCATCGGACCTAGCGGAGTTGTGATCCAAAGAGCCGACAGCAATTCGATTGACCAATCGGAGCTGTTTCGCGAACAGGCCGAAGCGCTTCTCGATGCGGGCGTGGACATCATCTTCTTGGAGACATTCCTTGATTTTAACGAAATTCAAATCGCCTTGGACGCGGTAAGGAAGACTGATGCGAAGATTCCGGTGATTTGTTCGATGGTGTCATCGGAGGAGGGACGGCTGCCATCGAGCTTGCCCGTGGTCCAGGCTTTTCGGGAGTTGACTCGACTTGGAGCCAACCTGGTCGGGGTCAATTGCGTTACCGGGCCACACGCCATGCTGCAAATTCTAAAGCGGATCCCGGCCGACTTTTTGATCAGTGCGTTTCCCAACGCGGGTTATCCCCGCTATCATGACGGCCGCTTCCTTTATAACCTTTCTGCTGATTATTTCGGAAAAGCGGCCAAGGAGTTTGTCGAACAGGGAGCGTGCCTTGTGGGCGGGTGCTGCGGAGTGGGCCCGGTGCATATTCGGGAAATGTCAAACGCAATAGCGGGCCTCAAACCCATCCGATCAAAGCCAGCGATTCGATGGACCGCTGAGCTGGAGTTAAAGCCACGTAAGCAGCCAACCGAAACAAGCATTCTGGATCTAATGGAACGTGGCCAGAGGGTCGTGGTCACGGAGCTTGATCCTCCGAAAACGCTCGATCTTGAGAAATATTTTGCGGGCGCGCAGGCATTGATCGACGCCGGAAGCGATGCAATCACGCTTGCCGACAATTCGCTCGCGATTCTCCGCGTCAGCAACCTTGCGGTAGGTGCGATCCTCAAACAGCAGTATAACATCATGCCGCTGCTTCACATCAGCTGCCGCGATAAAAATCTCATCGGTTTGCAGAGTGAATTGATGGGGATTGCAGCCCTGGGCATAAGACACATCTTGCCTTTGACCGGGGACCCTGCGAAATTTGGTGATCACCCGGGATCGTCTTCCGTCTACGATGTTAACTCAATCCAACTGATGGAGATAATCTCGGGACTGAATAAGGGCTACAATTTTGCCGGCAAAAACGTCAAATATGCGACCGATTTTGTTGTCGGCTGTACGTTCAATCCGAACGCGAAAAACATTGATGCACAAGTCGCGCGCCTCGAACGCAAAATCGCAGCCGGTGCGCGCTACGCAATGACTCAACCCGTGTTCGATCAGGGGCTAGTACAAAAGATGCATGAGCGCACCAGGCATCTGAGGATTCCGATTTTAACGGGCGTGTGGCCCCTGTTGAAC
>DATMQC010000229.1:0-11541 GCA_035567275.1 Chthoniobacterales bacterium
GCATCGCGAAGCGCCGGCTGTCCTGCCTGATGAGCAAGTACGTGGAGAAGCGTCGTACCGGCTTTTCCGCCGCTGCGATATTCGGGCCATATGTCAGCCACCTTTTGATCCAGTGGAATGCCGTGTGTCCACATGGCATGGATCAGACAAGCGGAAGCGAGCCCTTTTGTGGTCGACCAGATCAAGACCGGCGTCTTTGTCGTCCATGGAATGTTCTTTTCGCGATCGCAATGGCCGCCAGCAAGATTGATTAATTCCTCGTTGTTGCGCGTTATACAAAGAGATGCCCCTAACTCGCCAAAGCTTAGAAAATTCTCTTCAAAAAGTTCGATGATCCGTTCGAGATCCATGCTGTCGTTACGAGGGTCCCATTTACGAGGCGACCTTTCTTGGAGGGTCAGCTCGGAGATTAGACCCTAGTGTCCTGTCCCCGAAATAACATATGTTTTGCCGGAAGTCGGTTGGCTGTTTTTCAAGGCGCGAATGAGCGCCCATATCTGAATCATACGGGCCGAGAGAGCAACGCGGAAAAACGGCCAACTGGCTCCGGCCCGGAGGGTTGCGATGAAAATGGGCCGGCGACCGCGTTGCTCGTCGGTCACGTATCGATTGAGATATGCTCCGCTCCTCGCGCCTTGTCGACGGCCCATTTTGATCGCAACAAAATACATGCTATTTCGGGGACAGGACACTAGATCTGCCGGCTTTTGTCGGGAGCTTTAGTGACGGATCGGACGCGGTATGAAGAAAGCTGCGAGAAAAATCGGACCAACAATTTGTCTGCTGGGCTTCGCGGGAGCGTTGCTTTTCATGATTCTTCTGATACGCGAGGGGGTTCAGGACGTCATCGGAGCCGTCGCAGCAGCGGGCTGGTGGCTCGCTGTCATCCCGGCCTTCCATTTGCTGCCGCTGTTTCTGGACTCATTTGAATGGTGGCTTCTCTTTCCTGAAGAGGATCGACCACGGGTGAGGACCACGTTCTGGGCGCGCTTTTTGGGAGAGTCCTTCAGCAACCTTGCTCCGGCGGCTCAGGTAGGAGGCGACATTGTGCGGGCACGCCTGATCATACTTAGCGGCGCTCCGATGGCTCTGGGTGCAGGAACAGTGCTCGTGGACATAACCGTCAGCGTTTTCATTCAAACTATCTTTACCCTGTTCGGGCTGACCCTGCTGATCCTCGTCACGGGTAGAACAAATCTGCTCGGTCCGACCTTGATAGGAGCGCCAGTTGCGATGCTGGCGGTCGCGGGGTTCTACTTCGTCCAGCGCATGGGAATGTTTCGGATATTTGGCGCAATCCTCTCGAATTGCGCCCGGGATGAGAAGTGGCGGGCACTCGTCGGAAAAAGCGGCGAACTGGACAAAGCTCTTCGAAAAATCTACTCGAGGACCGGGGCTGTCGCTGCTTGCTGTGTCGTTACAATGATCTCATTCGTAACCGGTTCGGCGGAGGTTTGGATCGGGCTCCATGCTATCGGTGTTCCCGCGAGCTTCCAAAATGCGCTGATTCTCGAATGCGTGGGGCAGGGGATACAGACGGCGCTATGTCTCGTTCCAGGCGCGCTCGGAGTGCGTGAAGGAGGATACGTTGTTGTCGGAGGGTTACTCGGAATCCCTGGGGAAGCCGCGTTTGCTTTGGCCTTGATTCGCCGGGTGCGCGAAATGGCCCTTGGACTTCCCGGGCTGTTGGCGTGGCAACTGGTGGAAGGCGGCCACTTCTTGCGCCGATACAGCCTACGAACGACACAACGAGTTGCCGATTGAATGCGGCTCAGGAGACTCCATGACCGGTCCGCGCGGAGCGTCTTTTGATGCCCATAAACCGGCTGACCAGCCTGTCGAGTATCCGCATTGGCATAAGACGGGGAATGATCCAGTTGGTGAGACGATTTGGCACGATCGCATAGCGTATCTTCGGTCGCGACGCCGTTAGCGCCCGCCAGACGGCATTTCCAATCACCTCGGGCGGATAACCACTCGCCCCTTCTTTGAGCGAGTAACGCTCAAACTTATCCAGCGCCTCCGCATAAGGCGTTTGGCGAAATCGCTCAGTTATTCCCGCCTCTGATTTCTGCCAAATCGGTGTCACAATTGCGCCCGGGCCAATGATTATGACATCAATCCCGAACAAGATCAGTTCACGTCTAAGGCTCTCGGAAAGACCCTCGAGGCCAAACTTTGAAGCTGAGTAAAAACCCAGAAACGGGCTTGCGATTTTGCCGCTTGCCGAACTGATATTGATGATTCTCCCGGGAGTGCCTTTTCGTGAAGGATCGGCGCCGAGCAACGGCAGGAAAGCTTGTGTCACGATATGAGGGCCAACCAGATTGACGTCGAGCTGATATCTGAATTGGTCAGCCGGGAGATGAGACAGAGGACCGGCTACTTCGACCCCCGCGTTATTTACCAGTGCGTCCAAGACGCTCGTGCCGAGGCGCTCTGCCACCTTTGCCGCCCCTGCCTGCACTGCGGACTCGTCCGTTACGTCAAACAAAAGGGGCACATATTTCTCCCCGAATTCTTGCTGCAAACGCACCGCGTCTTCATGCTTGCGCACGCTCCCAAAAACGCGAAATCCATGGGTGAGCAAGACTTTGACGCAGGCGTAGCCGATGCCTGTCGATACACCGGTTATTACAGCATTTTTCATAAGAGAGATAGCAGACGGTTATTAAGCACATCGAATGATGAAAGGGAATTGCAATTTTCCCAAGCCAAGCCATCCATTTTGCAAGCGAATCAGCGGTTTTCTGAATCCGGAATCAGCAATGTCGAAGGCCACTAGCAATCAAACCAAATCGGACAACGTTCCAGCCGAATCTGAAGACGAGGCCAGGAGAAAGCGGAAGTCACCATTCCTTCATCCCTACCTTCAGCTCTTTATCAGCATTATCCTGACCGCAGCCTCCCAGATCTTTCTGAAAATCGGAGTCGACGCTCAGCTTGTGTCTCCCTGGTACACTATTTCCAACTTTTTCGCTTATTGGATTTGGTTGGGGATTCTCGCGGTTATCGGCTCTCTCTTCTCCTGGCTGTACGCGCTGAAGTCCGTTCCCTTGATAATTGCCTTTAACCTGGCGGCGACGAATCATATCATGGTCGCTGTCGGGTCAAGGCTTTTTTTAGGTGAAGCTATTTCCTCTCGACGTTGGATCGGTGTTTTCCTGGTCGCGGTGGGGGTGTTTTTTATTGCTCGGCCTGCAGCTCGCGCGGAGGAAAAACTGTGACGTTCTTCCTATTTTGTCTCGTCCTGTTTTCGATTGCCTGCTCCGTCACCGGCCAGATCTTTTTTAAACATGCTATGGCCGACCACTCGAAGAGCAGTGCTTCTCGGCGAAAACTCGATCTTGCCGGAGGTGTGCTGGTCATGACGGTGTCCTTTTTTACCTGGCTATCTCTCCTTCATCGCTTCGACCTGAGCTACCTGTATCCCTTCGAAGGGCTCGACAGAGTGCTTCTCGCATTCGCGGCATGGCTGATTCTGAAGGAAAAAATGTCACGTGATCTCTGGATCGGCCTGATACTGATTTGTCTGGGAACAGCGTTTGTCGCAGGGAGTTGATTCGTTTGCAGGGCGACCATAAATAACAAGTGTCGAAGTCGAAACGGCCGTGTGCTGGTGACTTCGTAGAAACAAGCAATGACCCGCCAACCTGGAGCATGCCGTGATCTCTCGTCGATCCGCCCCTGCCATACCGTTTTCGGCGGGCGGCTCGGAGATCCGCCCCACAGGCGCTAACTTGAGCTCACAAAATCTCACAAACGCGCTACGATGTAGGCGAACCGTCTCGGTTTGCACGGTTTTGAAGCGCGCAAAGCGGGACGCTTCGCCTACATTTTTGCCGATATTCGTTTTTCATGGGAGGGACGGCCTCCGTGCCGTCCGACTAATCATTTCCGGCCCAATAAGAAGGAGAAAATTGGGACGGCACAGAGGCCCTCTCTCCGTGAAATGAACTGATTCCTCGTCGAGGAAGTCGCCCGGTCCCGTCCGTTGCAAGCAACGCCCTTCCAGCGATCTTCCCGATTCCCCGGTATCAGCTGCCGCTTAGCCAAGCAATCCTCTGCGACCTCCGCGGACCCCGTGCGATGTCTTTCGGTTTTCCGGGCAGCTCGGAGATCTGCCCTATTGTCCATGTCCCATTTTTCACGCTCGTCTGATTGCTGTCCGCACTTACACCGTAGTCGGCTTGGCCGGTGAACTCTCCGGTTTCGCACGGGAGGAATAACGCCGCGGAGGCAGGTTCGGATCCAGAAAACCCAGCGCGTGGGGAGGTTTGATAACCCGCACGCCTTCCCTTTTCTGCTCCTCAAGAATTTGCTCGTGAAACTGCTTCATCCGGGTCCAATGCAGCTTGGGGCGAAAATGATGCTCGGCGTGGTAGCCGTTGTTGAACCAAAGCAGGTTGTACCATTTGTCGTAGGAACTCACTCCCCAGGCTATGGGTTTATCGGGGTTACCGCCATAGTGAAGGAAAAAGCCGTTCAAGTACGTACAGCAATGTCCCAAATAGTAAAACGGGAGAAAGAAGACCCAGAACTTCCAGTTCAGCACGAGGCCGATGGCAATTGTCGCTCCAAGTACTACGATCTCCGTGATACCCCAGCGCGCATCGACCGGGTTCTTTCTCTTAATTTCGGCATAGATGGCTTTTGGATCCTCCCGAAGATAGCTGAGAAAAATGTAGCTCCAAGGGTTTTCCGCCTCGCCATTTCTCCCATGTCGATAGATAGAAATCCAGTCGTGGGTGTGTCCGTGTTCATCCGGGCGATCGCTATTTCCCATGTGATGCCGGTGATGCACATGTTTATAAAAGGTTTGAGAGATTCCCAGCGTCACCGATTCCATGACGCTGAACAGCCGATTTAGAATCCTCGATTTAAAGAACGGATTGTGGATCAGGTTGTGCGAAACACCGTTGATATTCCAGGACACGCTTACGGAATAAATCAGGCCCATACATACCAGCATCCACCATGGCGCGTAGGGGAATACGAAGAAGAGAGTTAGAACGTAGGCAAAATGAAGCAGCCCGCACAAAACGCAGACCACATCCCACTTGGAATAGGTAAAGACTCTCATGTCAGAAATGGAATCTAGATACGACCCCTTCAAAAAGCAATGCGCTCTTTCCAGCAGCCAAATCCGGAGTTGCAACCGCGCGGCGACCGTTTTGAGGAGCAATGCTTCAAATCGCGCGGCTCAGCGACTCCGTTAACTCCTCGTGAGTGAGCGCGATCGGATTCGCCTTCATACTGCTTGCCTTTGCCGCCAGCTCGACGAGGATTGGCACGTCTTTCTCCTGTATTGCAAACGCTCGCAAGCGAGGAATCGCAAGTGTGTTACATAGGTCCCGGATCCACCCTATGCCGTCCTCTATGTTCGCTCTCTCGGATTGAGTAACGATGGCAGCGATTTTTGTATACCGATCCAGCGAATCGCTGTTAGAGGCGCGTTGCCGGAGCGCGCGGACGTTGATTTCCATTACATAGGGCAGAAGAGCCGCGCAGACAGCGCCGTGCGGGGCAGAAAACATTCCGCCGATTGGTGCTGCGAAACCGTGCACTGCTCCCAGGCCGGAGTTCGCGAGAGCCAAGCCGCCAAACAAACTTGCCAGTGCCATGTCTTGGCGGGCATCGGGATCGCTACCCTCCTTGCATGCCTTTTCAAGCGATCGAGCTGCTCGGCGCGCGCCTTCAAGGCATAGGGCGTCCGTCAGGGGATTGGCGCGTACGCTCACGAAGGGCTCGATCAACTGCGTAAGGGCGTCAAGGCCCGTTGACGCAGTCAGCGATGGAGGTAAACCATAAGTCAGCTCAGGATCAACCAACGCAATGCGCGGCAGCAAATGCGGGCTCCGCAAACTTGCTTTCACTCGATGTTGGCGAGACGCCAGGACCGCGTTCCGTGTCACCTCAGCCCCAGTTCCCGCTGTAGTAGGTATTGCGATCGAAGTCAGCGGTGGAACCATGATCGGTTTCCCGCGTCCGACTGTCTCCAGATAGTCGATAACTTCTCCAGGATTTGTTGTTAGAGCGGCGATCGCTTTCGCCGAATCGACTACGCTCCCCCCGCCAAAACCGATGATGAGATCGCAATTCGCCTCACGAGCCTTCCGCACACCCTGCACAATATCTTCGATTGCGGGTTCACCGCCAATCTCCAACGTAGAGTAGCCGATTCCCGCTCCCTCAAGTACCGAGCGCAATGGCAGAGATCGATCCGCATTCCCGCCTTGCACGATCAGAGCATATTGACCAATGTTTGCGGTGATCGGACCGATCTCTTTCAGCTTTCCGGCTCCAAATATGACCCGGGTCGCGGTGGCAAACTCAAACTGAGTGCTTACCATCCCTCGTCCCCGGGAAAGATATTTTCGAATTTCACACTTGCGCGCGGTTCCGCCATCATTGAAGCGACTGCGTCGCGCCATGCGGCGTAATGGGCAGTCTCTTTGTGTGACTTCGCTGCCGCCTCGTCTTTATAGATTTCGACGAGAACAAAGCGGCTTGGATCATCCAATTGTTGAATGACATCAAATCGCGCGATTCCTGGCTCCAGGACGCTCGAACGCGCATTCTGGATTGTTTCCTCACGGAACGCTTCCATGTGCTCCTGTCTTACGCGAACATGAACATGAACGATTAACATAACCAAACTCCGAACCTCGAACTCCGAACTCCAAACCTCGAACTCCGAACGGTGAACGCCTAATCCTTCACTCTCCGTAGGGCAGCCAAATGTTTTTTATTTGAACGGCGTGACGCAGGTATTCCCAGCCCTGAGCCTGATGGTCGTCAAACAAGTTTCGGCGCTTACCGCGATTGACCCACGACGCCTTCAGATTGCCTCTGGATTCGCGCTCGACGGCGGCACTGCCTTTGGTTGAGCCGACGTACCAGATTGCGCCCACGTTGTCATGGTGCGCGAGAACCTTTGCAAGATCATCCGAATGACCCGTTACCAGATTGATGACGCCGGGTGGCAGGCTGCTGGTGCCCAGCACCTGACAAAAGTCTGTTGCAGGCGTGGGAAATTGCGCGGAGGGAATTGCGACAACGCGATTGCCAACAGCGATTGCAGGGGCGAACAACGTCACCAACCACAAGAGAGGATGTTCGGACGGACAGATCAGCCCCATAACGCCCCAAGGCTCAGGCATCGCCAAAGCAACTTTCCTGGAGGCCGTCTGATGAACGTGGCCGTCATATTTGTCGGCCCACGCCGCGTAATAAAAAAGTCGCTCGACCGCCTTGTCCACCTCGCGCTTTGATTCCCATTCGCCGACTCCGGTCAGCATGCGCAAGCGATTCGAAAATTCACTGGCTCGAATCAAAAGATTTTCAGCGATGTGGCAAAGCGTCTGACCTCGCTCATGTGCAGCTGTTCGGGACCAGTCGCCCGCTCCTTGCGCCGCTTCTACAGCGTTCCGAATATCTTTTCGATTTCCCAGGCCCGCTTCCGACGCAAAGCTGCCTTCCGCATCTCTCACCGCAAAGCTGTACCCGCTATCGGATCGGACCTGTTTTCCTCCGATATAATGTGTCGCTGAGCGATTAATGAATTCTTCCGCCTTCAGGTCGCGCGCGGAGGAGGCGACCGGTCTCGGATGAAGGTCCAATTCATGCTTATCGTAGGACGAAAGGGAACGTTCCCAGCCCGGTATCAAATACTCGTACATTCCTTCGTTTCCCCCTTCTCTGGCGAAACCGCTTTCCCGATACCCTCCGAAACCCGATGCGGCATCGAAAAGGCTTGCAGAGTTGATCCAGACAGTTCCAGCTTTGAGTTTTGGCGCGACCTCAAGAGCCGTGCTCATATTCTCGGTCCAGACTGAAGCTGTGAGCCCGTAGATTGTGTTGTTTGCCAACTCGACCGCCTCCGTTGCATGCCGAAAACTCGACGCCACGAGAACCGGGCCAGAAATATCGATCTGCGCAAGAGCAGAAGAAGCTTCAACGTCACTGAAAAGAATCGGAGAACAAAAAAAACCTTCCCGAGGTGGAACCCAACTCGGCTGCCAGAACGTTGCGCCGTCAGCCTTTGCCTGCTCGACGAGACGCTGAATTTGTTGCAACCGCTGCGCGGTCGCAATCGGGCCCATGTCGGTGCTCCTGTCCAGAGGGTCACCGACGCGCAATGTCTCCATGTGCCGGCGCAGGTTGGCGAGCACTTTCTCATAGATGCTTTCCTGCAGCAGCAGGCGGTTCCCTGCTCGGCACGCTTCGCCTTGACCGGACCAAACTGCGTTTACGATCCCTGTCACGGCGCTATCAAGATCTGCGTCGTCAAACACAATAAATGGAGATTTCCCCGCCAGGGACAGAGAGAGATGTTTGCCTGAGCCAGCCGTCTCAATGCGAATTTGCCTTCCGACCTCTGTCGAACCTGTGAACGCAATTTTTTGAATATCGCGATGCCTGACGATGAGTTCACCGGTTGTGGCATCTCCGGTGACTATGTTAACGACACCTGGAGGGAATTGGATCTGTACCAATAGTTCAGCGAAAAGCAGAGCCACCAAAGATGTCGATGCTGACGGCTTGATTACTACCGTATTTCCGGCAGCAAGAGCCGGAGCGATCTTCCATGCAAGCATGAGCAGAGGAAAACTGTCTGGGATGATCTGGCCACAAACCCCGATCGGTTCATAGCCGATAAATGTTTCATTCCGAAGGTGTGCCCAGCCGGCGTGGTGATAAAAATGCCGCACGACCAAAGACATTTCGACGTCCCGCGACTGATGAATCGCCTTTCCGCTATCCAGGGTTTCAAGGACAGCGAACAAGCGAGCGTGCTTCTGGATCTGGCGCGCTATGGCTCGAAGGTAACGCGCTCGTTCGTAACCCGTCAGAGCTGACCAACGGGGGAATGCCAACTTCGCAGCTTCGACCGCTGCGTTGATTTCAATCTCACCACACCGAACAATTCGAGCCAGAGCTCGGCCGTCGCGAGGATCGATTGATTCGAAATAGCATTCGTCGATGAATCTGCCGAATCCACCATCAATGAAGGGATAAAATACGCGCCGATGCTCCTCAAGCCACTCGACGGCAATCTCCGCGTCTTCCGGCGAGGGCCCGTATTCCATGGTTTCAAAGATCTCGCCTACGCTGCTCATGCAGATCCGTTTTCACGATTTGGGATTCTGGAGCATCGAGCCATATGACTCGACGCACTAGGTTCAAAATGTTTCTTCAGGCGGCCGGGTGGCGAAAGCTGGCGGAATACCGGCCCGTAACGTAGTGTTCCAGTTGCTGTTCGATGTCGTTTAAAAGACTCGACGCGCCGATCCGGAACAATTCCGGTTCGAGCCACTCTCGTTCAAGTTCTTCTTTCAACAGGATCAACCAATGAAGGGCTTCTCTGGCATGACGGACCCCGCCTGCCGCTTGGAATCCAACGCGATGACCAGTCCGCTCCCGGTATTCGCGAATCGCCCGGATCATCGCGAGACCCGTCTCCAAAGTGGCGGTTACCGCTTCTTTGCCGGTGGAGGTCTTGATAAAATCGGCTCCGGCCATCATCGCCACCAGGCTGGCCTTTTGAACATTGCGCAGAGTAGCAAGCTCGCCCGTTGCAAGGACGACTTTGAGACAAGCGCCGCCACACGCGGCACTAAAGGACGCCACTTCGTCGTAAAGTCGCTCCCAACTGGCGGTCAAGACCTGTTCTCGCGTGATGACGGCGTCAATTTCTGCGGCGCCTGCCTCGACGGCGTAGGCGATCTCTCCGAGCCGCAATTTAAGCGGACTCAAGCCTCCGGGGTATGCTGCGGCAACCGAGGCGACACGAATGCCCGAACCTTCCAGAGCCCTGAACGCGGTCGGTACCATCGTCGGATAAACACAGACCGCGGCGGTTGTGATCCCGAGGTTTCGGACATCCATCGCTGCGAGCAGATCGTCCCGGACAGGGTGCCTCGCCTTTGCGCAAAGTCGCCGGATTCTTCCAGGAGAATCGTCGCCCGCGAGGGTTGTCAGATCGATACAACTGATCGCGCGAAGGAGCCACGCAGCCTGCCATTGCTGTTCGACCGTGCGGCGAGAGGTTAAAGTTGATGCCCGGCTTTGAATGGCGCTGCTGTTCGCCTGCACTTGGTTCACCCAATCCAGATCTAAAGGCATACCGGCGTTTCTTCGAAGTTCTTCGCTCGCCTGAATAGTCCCGAGTCTTTGGACGGACGTCATGCTCATGGAGACTTTGGGTGATAAAAAGGTACACTAGATAGTTACCTTCTTTAGCGAAGATAGCTCGCTCTTTTTTAGATCGTCTTTGAGAGTATATCCGGCGTTCCTGTCCCCACTGCCCCGCGTATGTTTGCAGAAGTAAAATGCAAACAGCAGAAATAGTGAACCCACGACGATGCCAAGGATTCCGCTGATCAAGGATCCGCCCGCATGCTCTCCTTTCACCAGGATGAGAATGCCAAGTGTGCCGAAGCCAAGCGCCAAACCGATCAAATTCAAGGCGATCACTGTCTTTTCCAATCGACTTTGCCAATTCATTATATGTCTCCTTCCTTTTCGCCGCCTTTGTCGGGCGACGTGAAATTATGACAGCCGCGCGTTGCTATTGTGACAGCTGAGAATGTGTTTTATGAGGAAGCACGGCTGTTTCCGCATCAAAGCCGGATCGGCTGATGAGTTCGCGAAGTTTGGCTGCAAGATCAGGCGGTGCCAGGAAGCCATGGTCACGAAACAATTCGGCGTGTTTCCGGTCCAGTTCCTGAAGTTCATTCAGCCGATGAGGAGCGATTTCGTTGATCGTCGCCAATCGGCCCTTGGTGAATTCCAGCCTGTCCGGGTCGACATAACCCGCCTGTATGTAGCTGCGAGTCTTCTTTGCACATCGACAAGGGTTTGCTGTGTTGACCAGTCCGCACTTGTCGTTCATGAACTGGTAAAGATCACGCCGAGCCCTGGAGAGCAGTTGACGAAAATTATCCGGCGACACATCCATCACTTCGCCCCCGACATCGCTTGTGGCGCCGAAATACTCCCCAAGGATAAACGCCATCCGTTGCCGCCGATCCAGACACATCAGCATCGCCGTCATACAGCCCACCCGGGCTTCTTCGACGAGCAGCGGCAATTCGACGGGAACACTTCGCGGGTCCGGCAACTCGAGATCGGGAGTCTCATCCAGGGCGCGTCCCATATCGGTGAACGTTACGCTGGGATCTTCAAATTCAGTCTTGCGCACGTTAAGGAGATGATTAAACGCGATTCGATAAAGCCAAGTCCGGAATTTGCTCTGGCCCCTGAATGTGCTGAGCTTGGTGACGACTTTGATCAGGATTTCCTGCGTTGCATCCTCGGCCAGGTCGCGCCTCCAAACCATGCGCATGCATATGTTGAAAACCCATGGTTGATGTCGCCGCACCAATTTCTCCAGAGAATCCTTATTTCCTGCGAGAGCAGATGAAACGAGTTCTTCGTCTGAAGTGGCGTCATCCCTGGGATCAACCTCGGCGAATGGGTTCCGGCGATCGATCCGCGCTTCAATCGAGTAAGAGTTTTTGGGTGTATTCATGACAT
>DATMQC010000230.1:0-7030 GCA_035567275.1 Chthoniobacterales bacterium
CGGTCCATGCGTGGAGTGCCCAGGCGATGAGAAATGCACTCAGCAACTGGCCCACAACCAAAGCCGAAACAAGGGGCTTATGGCTCTTGCTCGGATCAAATACGCCAACCAGTAAGAGAGACAAACAAATTTCACAACAGAACACCGGCAGCATGTTCTGCCCCACAAGACTGAACGGACGAAGCGGAGTCTCCCAGTGCTGAAGCGTCGGTAAAACCCTTGAGACGATCCATGCAACCATAAAGAAATTGATTAGCCGTACCGGCCCGAGGTGCCACTTATCCAGGATCCAAAGCGGTTGGCTTTGGTCGAAATTCCCCGTGATCATATCCCATCTCAGGACCACGAAAACAAATGCCGCGAAAAAGACCAGGGTCTCAGCCGCTGCCGATAGCTGCAACGCCGGGCGCCCCTCCTGAACCGCTTTACCGAAAATCAGTCCGCTGACCCACAAAAGCTGCCAGGCAAACAGGTCGAACGGGCCCAGATCAAGAAACGAGGCGTCTTTAACATGCGCCAAAAACATCTCCCGAATGCGGAACTGCGATAGGACCCATAATCCCACGCTTACGAACAAGACCCTCTTCCATCCCCAGCGTCTTGCGGCCCAGAATGCGCAGGGAGTCAGCAGGGAAAAAAGGATATACATCGGAAGAATATCCATCAGGGGCGGCTGGAAAATCAGGGCCAACGCAGCGACGACTGCGGCTCCTGGATTCTGAAAATAGTGGTACAGGAGATTTTGTATGCCCGGCAATTCCGCGAGGAAGATTCCCCCGACGATAAACGCAAAGAGCAGAGTCCCAACGTGGGCTCGGTAGATACGCAGTGCTCGCGAGACGGTTGCGGCCCGGGCGGCGGCAAAGCCTTGCTTCTCCGAGCGGCGTTGAAAAAGCAAACCGGCAAGAAATGCAGAGACAAAAACAAACGCTTCTGCTGTCGAGAAAAATCCGATGGGTTGATCCGTGAATATGCGAAGGTAGGTGGGCGCATGATTGACGACCATCATTAAAAGCAAGAAGCCTCTCAGGATATCGAGCTCAACGAATCGCTTCATCTGGTAAAACTACAGCCTTCCCCTCCACGGAATTCCAGTCACTCGCTCAGCGTGTCCCTTCATGCAATGGTACTAAAGATCTAAAGATGACAAAATTATCAGACGTGGCAAGAGCCGCACAGTTTCATCAAAATGGCTGCCATGAAAACCCGGTTTGCTGTCCTATCCTCCCCAAACAGGCGTTTTACTGAGAGCGTTTACTCATGTTCTTGGAGCAATCGTCCGTAAGAAACTCTACGATCTCACGCCGTAAAATCTGGTATCCGGCCGGGCTGAGATGAATCTGATCGTTACCAAACAAGGACGAAATCGGTTTCTGATCCGGGCCCAGCATGTCTGAAAAAATGTCGATATAGTCTGTCTCCGGCCTCGTTTGCAGGTAGTCCTCCACGAGCCGATTGAACTTTCGGATATTCTCCAGATACCTGCAGCGAGCTGGACTCGGTTTCACTGAGATAAATGCGATCGGCATTGACGGGGAGTAATTTCGGAATATGCCGAAAAGCTGCTGGAACGTCTGGAAGGCTTTTTCGGGTGCGGTCCCGACCGCAAGGTCATTGTCGCCAGCGTAAATGATCACGGCCGATGGCTTCCGCGGTAAGACCAGCCGATTTGCGTATCGGGCACAGTCGGCGAGCCGAGACCCGCCAAATCCGCAATTAAGAACGGAATAGTCAGGAAAATCCTGGGAGAGAGATTTCCAAAGCCGGATCGATGAACTTCCGTAAAACACGATCGGTCCCGGAGTTACGGGAGACTGCGCCAGCCTGGTCTCCAAGGCGGCAACCTCAGACTCGAAAGGATTGCCCGGCAGGGGACTGGCTTGCGGCGTTGCTGATGGAGCGACGAGCGGGGTAAGCGGCATCGTTTGAGCCGGCTCGCCCACCGAAGTGAGACGCATCGCCGCCACGGCCGCCAAAACGACACTTGTTTTTTTTAAGCGAAACTCCTTAGCGGATGCCGGGCTCATACGCGCTGTATATTCTCTAGCAAAGGTACCTAAAACTCCAAGTCGCCTCGGAATGTGTCGTCCGAAAAAGCGTAGCGGACTAAATTACGATGTTATGCCGCACTCTGCAAGGAGCCGCACGAAGCGGAGTCAGCGCTTTTTTTGAAATCTTGCCACACTTCAGGCGCTCGTCTAAAAGAGAAGTCCCACAATGAGCTTCTTCCAAACTATCCTTGACTCGATTGAAAACCCAAATCATGCCGGTAGTCAGCAGGATTTAAGCGGCTTGCTCAATGTCGCTCAAGCGCTTCCTCTCGGCCAAGCTGGGCGGCAGAATCTTCAACCCATTCTTTGCGTATTGGGAGCGCACCTTCAGGATGTACTGAACCAGCAGCAGCAGAACAGCGGGCAAGCCGCCGTTCAGCAAACGGTGACAAATCTTTCGCAACCCGGGGTCGGCGTTCAGCAGGTTCAGAACCTTTTTGGCCAGGAACGTTTCAACGGTTTGATTGACGAAATATCGCAGCGGACAGGTCTGAACTCTCAACTTGTTCTGGGACTGTTGCCTATGCTCATTCCCGTCTTGATGAAATTGCTCGCGACAGGCAATCATCAGTCCGACCCGCAAGCGCCGAATCCGGTGCTTAACAATTTTCTGGGTACAAGCCAGAACGGCGGCGCCTTGCTGACCGAGGCATTTCAGTTGGCCTCGCGCTTTCTGCAGCGCTAACCCGCAAAAATCGTGCAAAAACCGCAGCGACGAGCTCAATTGCGGGTTAGAAAGTTCTTAAAGGAGTGTGGAGAGTTTGACGACACCGCGCGGACCTGTCGACGTACATGTTCATTTATACGGGAACGGTAAAGGGGGAATGGACTGCTGGCGCCGGCGTCGCTGGATCATGGAACCATTTTTGTGGGCCGGGGCACGCGATATCGGCCTGAAATGCGGGTTTCATGATCAGCGATCCGACCACCTTTACCTGGAACAATTGCTCCACTGGGTATCGCAATCCTCGCTGGAAGCCGCCGTCTTGCTTGCTTGCGATTGGGTGCGTGACGATCAAGGAGCAATCCGGAAGGAACTCTCCGACCTTTTTGTCTCGAACGACGAAGTGTTGAAGGCGGTAAAACGGTCACCCAGGCTGTTGGCCGGAGTGTCGATCCATCCGGCCCGACCGGATGCCCTGGATGAACTCGATCGCCTTGCAGCAGCAGGAGCAGTGCTGCTAAAACTTCTGCCTTGCGTCCAGAACGTAGATTGTAACCTGGGCAGGTACAAATCGTTCTGGACAAAATTGGCAAGGCTCGGGTTGCCGTTGCTGGCTCATACCGGAGGCGAGTTCTTCGTTCGCAGCTGTCGAAACGATTTGAAGTCGCCCTTTTGTCTGCGCCTGCCGCTTCAGTGCGGCGTGACGGTCATCGCCGCGCATTGCGGCACTCGTGCACTCCCTTGGGACGGCGATCATTTTGACGAGTTTTTGCAGATGCGGAAAGGGTTCCAGAATTTTTACGGCGATCTCTCCGCGCTTTCGCACATAACGCATTTGAAGTCGCTTACGCGGTTGCGGGAAGAACCGGAACGCCTCTTGCACGGAACAGATTATCCGGTCGTAACAGCCGTCTTTCCCTCTTGGCTGAAAGGCTGGATCGACAGAGAAACAATGCAGCGCTTGCGGGCGATCCGAAACCCAATCGAGAAAAAGATTGAGTTGACAAGGGCCCTCGGATTCCCCGAGCGCGTCTTCACGGATCTCTGGGACCTGATTCCCAAGGCCTAAGCGAAACGTCTCGCTTTGCTTTGGGGAAACGTCTTTTGGGGACATGGGTGCTTTTGGGGACAGGTCAAATAGGAAGCGATGTTGCAGACAAGCTCAGAGAGCCAATTAAGCGCAGGCTAGGCTGAACGACGAAAACGCCAAGCGGATCGGCCCTGCAGGTTTCTTTCAGGCGACCTTGCTGCGTTCGATATCGGGCAGAAAGCCGGTGAGCAAACCAAGCAACGGGAGAAAAGAGCAGACGTGGAACACATATTCGACGCTTGTATGGTCGGCGAGCCGGCCCAGGACCGCTGAACCAATGCCGGCCATGCCAAACGCAAAGCCAAAAAAGAGCCCGGCGATCATTCCTACTTTTCCAGGAACGAGTTCCTGCGCGTAAACCAGGATCGCAGAAAAGGCTGAGGCAAGAATGACGCCGATAATCAGTGTCAAAACCGCGGTCCAGAAGAGATCGGTGTAAGGTAGCAGCAGCGTGAAGGGCGCCACCCCCAGAATGGAGATCCAGATGACATACTTTCGACCAAAACGGTCGCCGAATGGACCTCCGATGATCGTGCCGGCAGCCACAGCGGCAAGAAAAAGGAAAAGGTATATCTGGGCGGTTTGCACTGAGACGTGAAACCTGCCGATGAGGTAAAACGTGTAGTAGTTCGTCATGCTGGCCAGATAGAAAAACTTTGAAAAGATCAGGGTAATCAACACGGACAAGGCCAGGAGAATTCGTCCTTTGGACAAGATCGGATGGCCGCCTTTACCTCTCGCGTGAGACCGCCTTTTGATCCTGTACATGTTGTGCCTGTACCAGACTCCGACTTTCCATAAGACGCCGATTGCCAGAATAGCGGCGAGCGAAAACCATGCGACGCTGGGCTGGCCTCCTGGTACAATGATTAAGGCCGCCAATAAGGGCCCCAAAGAGCTTCCGGCGTTTCCGCCAACCTGAAAAAACGATTGAGCAAAGCCGTGCCGTCCACCCGAGGCCATCCGCGCCAGCCGCGAAGCTTCCGGGTGGAAGATCGAAGATCCCATTCCAACCAAGGCGGCGGAACAGAGGATCATTGCGAAATTGTTTGCTTTGGAAAGAAGCAGCAGACCGACAAGCGTAAATCCCATCCCGATCGCTAGCGAATAAGGTTTTGGTCGATGATCCGTATAGAGTCCAACAAACGGTTGGAGAAGCGAGGCGGTAAGCTGGAAAGTCAGAGTAATGAGCCCGATTTGAGTGAAATTCAGGTGAAAGGATGTTTTGAGGATGGGGTAAATCGCCGGAATGACCGACTGAATCGTATCGTTGAGCAGGTGAGAAAAGCTGATGGCTATTAAAACCGCGAAAACGGTATTTTCCGCTGGGTGACGGCCTTCAGCCAGCTCCGTTGCCTTGCTTTGCGTTTCCATGAAGGCTGCAAAAATTATTTTGGGACAGGAAATAAATCGTAACGGCTCGAATACGAATGCGCAACCGGGAGTCGCTGCGGCGATGCGTTCGGCGAGACTCGGCCGCCGCGAAATTCGGTTCTTGATTGCGCCGGGGGGACCGCCTAAGAGACTGCGGATGACGTGGTGGGGTTACGCTCTTCTTTCTGCTGCGTGCTGGGGGATGCAGTATATCCTGCTCGAAATCCTTTTCGGGAAGCTCGAATTTGCTGCCGCCTATTCGTTCCTCAGTATTGCGAACGGCGTGTTGGTGGCCTTGATTTTATTCGTGATTTATCCGAAGCAAGACTGGAGCCAACTATTGCAGAGCTGGTCGATTTTCGGATTGATCGCCCTCTATCTTCTTTTCGGGAGCGGCGCGTACCTCTTCAACGCGTATGCGATTCGCGATAAAAACGCGACGCTGGCGTCGCTCCTGGAGATTGCCTATCCGCTCTTCATCATCCTGTTTACAGCCTTGTTTCTGCGCAAAATTCATTTGAACCTAGCGGGATTTCTCGGGGCATTGTTGATCGTAGGGGGATCCATTCTGGTAGTCGCGAGCCGGTCGAAATGAGCAGGGTGCGGCTAAGCCCGTTATGCGAGTTTGCTTTTCAAGGATTCTAGAGGGCTGTGCTCCGGTCGCAGCCACCGGTAGCCGAGATCAACCCCGTTTCACGGCGCCGACAGAGCGGACGCCCTCCAGCGCTTTCGTCAATATTAGTCCATAACGACCTGGAAGGCTGATGGTCTCTCGCAGCGGTGAATTACGTTGTCGTACCGGTCGGAACGCCTGCTGTTGCTTAATCAGCCGCAGACAATAATCTTCACTCGATGTCCGCGAAAATCCATATTGTTATCGCCGTCCCTTTCGGGTACTCCGATCGCGATCGACTAGTCCAGTTTATCGGGTCGAAGTTTCCTGCAGCGGAGATTTCGGTGGTTCACGAAGAGGTGAGTGTGCCTCAAGTGGCTGAGACGCTGGTCGAGCATGACGTCTCCGCGCCCCCGGCTGAAATCGCCGAGGAGATTGCGTTTCAAGATTCGAGGTCCGTCATGCGGAAGGTTGTCGACGCGCTATCCGAATTCACGCGATCCGAGGGTTCATAGAAACCGTGGTTGCGATCCGAGAAATTGGATTCCCACACCTGGCTGCTATTTCTCCAATTGCTCTGAGAATATATCAAAGAAACTCGAGACCCAGGACCTGAAAACAATTAATAAAGTGTTCGATCGGCTGCCGTTTTTCTGTCGGAATGTTAAGCCCATGAATGAAACGGCGTAAAAACACTATCGCGGAGTTAGAGACGGCAAGCATTGCCGCGTCCGAGATCATCGGGCCCAGGCGGGAGGAGGCACTGCGCAAATCGGCTGAGGAACTTGAAATTCGGGTGCGGGAGCGGACCGTCGAGCTGACCCGGGCAAATAAAGAACTGCGGGACGATGCCGAGCGGCTCTCGGCGATCATTGCCACGCAACATGACATAGTCACCGCCGGGCACGATTTCATGACTGTGATGAGACTGATTGCTGAGCGGGCACAAAAGCTGACACGTGCTAGTGGTGCGGCCATTGAACTCATCGAACGCGACGAGTTGGTGTATCGCGTGGGAAACGGCATAGCGTCGCGACATGTCGGGCTGCGGCTTGCAATCGCGTCGAGTCTTTCGGGACAATGCATGCGCCTCAATCAGATTCTCCGCTGTGACGACACAGAGACCGACCCGCGAGTGGATCGCGAAGCATGCCGCAAGGTCGGCTTGCGATCGATGATCGTCGTCCCGCTGCATCACAACGGCCGAGCGGTTGGTGTGCTGAAAGTGCTTTCCACCG
>DATMQC010000231.1:0-2627 GCA_035567275.1 Chthoniobacterales bacterium
GTTCGCCGTGGATGCGCGGCGCGCCCCAAAGCGGATTTTCGATGCTCATCCGCCGGATCAACACGCGCAGCTCCATGTCGATCTGCGGTCGCCCTCCCTGCGGGCGCGACTTCCAACGCCAGTAGCAGCGAAAGCCGACCCTATGCCAACGCACGAGCGTCTCGGGTCGGATGATTGTGAGAACCTGCAGGATTGACGGAAACCAGCGATGCAGCTGGATAAAGAACCAGCGATCATGGTTCGTAAGCCGGACGCGACCATGCAGCCTACGCCTCAAGACAATCAACTGATGTCGAAGCACCGCGTTCTCAGCCTGAAGCCGCAACTTCGACTTGAATGGTGAGGCCAGAACGGCCAGAACGAAACAGAGCAGCCCCATCATTCCGCCAGCTTAGGCGATTCCATCCCGGCATCAACTCAGATAAGGTTTTCGGTACACACAACGAGCTCAAATCCTCCTGGGTGTGGATTCGATCACCAAGCAATATGTTGACCAGATGGTGCTCGCAGGTGTCAGCTTTGACATCGAGGGAGGCGAGATCATCGGAATTATTGGTCCGAACGGGGCCGGCAAGACAACCTTGCTCGAGGCGGTCGCTGGAATTCTACCGATCGATAAAGGTGATGTCCGCTGGCACATGCTTACGTTGAGCGACTCATCGGCTCGATCCGCCGCGAATGTCTCGACCACATGATCGTGTTTGGCGAAGCGCACCTGCGCCGGATCCTACGCGGATATGCCGCCTATTATGCCGCCTATTATATTGTGTCGAGGACTCATCGATCTCTGAACAAGGACGCCCCTCTCCATCGGGCGATTGAGCGCCTCGGCGCCATCGTGTCACGACCTGTCCTTGGCGGCCTTCACCATCAATATTGCAGAATCTGATTTTCGGCACACACAGGCTGTTCTATTTGGGCTGGGACAGCAGTGCCGCGCTGTGATGCGATCTTAGGAGGATCGCATCACGCGTGACGGCTTGTTCTGATCCACATGGGAACAGGATCGAGCGGCGCCCGATAGAGTTCCTTGTTTTCGCCGTCGGTGACTCGAACGGTGCAACCTCTCGAACGTAGCTCTGGACGAACGATCGAAAGCTCTGTTGCCAGGCAATCGGCTTTGTCGAACGCGATTTGAGTGTCTTCGAGGATCATGCCGCCCTGATCTTTGAACTCCTGGCCTATGACGAGATCAAAATAGAAGTGGGGCATACGAATCGCCTCCAAATTTCAGGTGATGCGCAAGTCTACCATCGAGCGATCGGTTCCCCGAGTGAAACGGGGGGTTTGTCAGTCGAATCCTTTGTTGTGTTGCAATTCGGCATTGAAAAAATGGCTTGTGGGCAGGGTTATTTGGAACTGGCAGGAACACTTCACCGTTCGATCCGTTTGATAGACTCTCCCTGAAGCGGAGTTGTCCCATGCGCCAGCAGCGCAGACACAGGACGCCACTTGCCCCACGACTAGCACCAGCACCAATGCACCGAGCTTCTCCCGGGCTGCCAACAAGCGGCTACGCACTCATTGTAGACGGCCACGTAAAAAATGAATTCAAGACGAAAGAGGGCGCCGAGAAGGGGGCAAGAGACCTTAAGCGCCGTTTTCCGATGCTTCAGATCAAAGTCTTTGATGCCGAAGCGAAGCGCAACGAAGACGTTGCTCTAACCGAAGCCTAATTATTCAGTACTGGGCGGGCGGGGCCGCTAACAGGGTGATGGCTCCGAATCTGTTCTTACCCACTGCGTCCCAAAGGGGACCCGTTCCCTCTTTGGGGCCGCCGCGGCAACCTGGTGGCCCTTTTCTTTTGCGCCTTAAGAAACCGTTAAGGTACAAGGCTCAAAGCTGATCGGAGTCACCAGCGGCCGTTTCTGGCCCGTCTGGGCACCCTCAGGTATCGTGACGCAGCCGACCGTGGGGAACGACCGATGAGCGACGATGATTTTTCAGAATCCGATCCGATAGGAATCAAAGCGAGCGAAGAATGGCTTGTTCTCACTTGCCGAAATCCTGATTGTCGGAAGCCCTTGTTACTTGAACCTGTTGTCCCTGAAATTTTGACCGATGATGGCGAAGTCGTGCTTCCGATAGGAAATCTTGAAGTGAAATGTCCGCATTGCGATTCCGTATTCTTCTATCATTCGGACGAAATTCGAGTCGTGACGGGACAGCAAAAGCACTGAACGGCTCCGCCGAGATTCTCGTTTATATTCCGTATCGCTTCCTCCGAGGGACGATACCAACTACTTGCCCCAGCCTTCGTCCCCAGCAGGTTGCGAAGGCCGGACGCTCGCATTTCACCAAGCGATCTTCTGTTCGCGCTTCATAGATTTTTGCCCGAAGGTTTTTGTACTTCGACTTCGCCATTCCGTTGGGGACAACCCATCATGGTTTGGTAGGCCCGGCGTTTGGCAACGTCGTACGCCGGGGACCTAAAGAAGAGAGCAGTACCACCGGCCCCGGGGCCTTTTTTCTTTTCCGGCAGCAGTACGCGCCTTCAGGATCGGAACGTGCTCGCGGATGCGGACAGTCGAGGATAGAACTTGCCGATCGGAAGACGCAGTCGTGCCGCGCGCTGATCGCGTTCCATTTTCTGAAACTCAATCTCTTTGCGTTCAAAGTTGGCAAGC
>DATMQC010000232.1:0-21606 GCA_035567275.1 Chthoniobacterales bacterium
GCGCCTGCAAACAAATCTTCTCTGTCTACTAAATCTGCGCGCTTACTTTGCAATCGGTTTTTTCCACCACGCAGGGGCCGAGGCAAACGGCGAACCCGAACCTCGAACGCCTCGAACGGTGAACGCACGGCATCACGCTGAAGCCGCTGAGGAACGCGGAGGTCTAAGACTAGAGATTCCAATTTTGAGCTGTGGTCAGTGTGAGTAGGTAGTCAGTTTCGGGGCTGTTGCGGCAGAATCGGTCGCCAGCCATTTCCTTCCTACCAGCACTTATTCCATCTTGGTGTCCTCTGTGTCTCTGTGGTGAAGCCGTTCCCGCTCCCGTGAACTCATACGCCGAACGCTGGTAGCAAAAAGGCGCGTAGCATCACGCTGAGGGCGCGGAGGAACGCAGGGGAGGAAGACGAGGAGTCCCCGCCCGCGTAGGCGAAGCGCCCCCCTTTGCATTCTCCGAGCGAGGATTCACTGCGCCGGCCTTTATGAACCTACCGAAGCTGGGGCAAACCTGAGCGACCTCACAATTTGGACAATCCGGGTTTCGCGCAAAACATCGGCGCCGCCCATGCCAAATCAGCCAATGGCTGAAACTCGTCCACTGACTTCTGGGAATCAGTCGCATAAGGTCCGCCTCAATTTTTTCGGCATCCCGCTTCGTCGTCAGCTTAAACCGGTGAGCAAGTCGGGCGACATGAGTGTCGACCACAATGCCTTCTTCCATAGAAAAGGCGTTTCCAAGCACCACATTCGCGGTCTTTCGGCCGACACCCGCGAGCCTGACCAACTCCGACATGGAACGCGGAACCTCTCCGCTGTAGAGTTCCAGCAGATCTCTGGCCATAGCACGCAGATTCTTTGCCTTATTTCTGTAAAATCCTGTGGTCTTGATCTCGCTCTCCAGTTCGGTTTGTCCCGCCTCGGCAAAGTCTTTCGGGGTGCGATATTTTTGAAACAGGCTACGCGTTACGATGTTGACTCGCTTGTCGGTGCACTGCGCCGAAAGAATCGTGGCAACCAGAAGCTGAAAGGGTGTCTCAAATTCCAGTTCGCAATGCGCATTCGGATAAGCTTCTTCAAGTTTCCGAATGATGCTTTGGACGCGCTCCTTAGTTTTCATCGGTCTTTTTTTTGGCCGGTTGACCCTGTGATTTTGCCTGCTCAGTCGAGTTGGGATCGATAAGGTCAAGATCTTTCAGCGACTGGGCGAAATAGGTGCACTGCTCCTCGGAATAATATTTTCTGACATTACCAAAATATTTTTGCGCGCTCTCCTTGTTTCCTCGCTTGAGGGCGATGGCCGCGCGCGCGTAGTAGTAAGCGGGGGTTTTTCCGGGAAATTTCATGATGTCGGCCATCATCGACGCTCTGACTGCATCTCCGGAAAGAAGTGCACAAAGGATGAGCTTGAACTGAAGCAGTTCTGACTCAGGATCAAGCTTCTGTAGTTCTTCGTAATGTTGCGCGGCTTCGGCGTATTTCCCCTGGTAGAGATTCACCTCGGCGAGGTTCAGCTTGGCCTGATAAAAGTTCGGATCAATCGCAAGCGCCGCGTCAAATTGTTCTACGGCCTGGTCGTAGCGCTTCTGCCTGGCAAGTATCGCCCCACGAAGATTCCGAATGTCGGGCCGTTTCGGATTCGCTTCTTCTGCGGCATCTGCGATCCTCTCCGCGTCCTCCAGCTTGCCTGCGTTAAACGCCTGTACCGCAGCATTAAATGAGGCGTCGGGGCCGGGCTGGCGAGCTGAGCCGGGCTGAGCCAAGAACTCCAGGATGCTGATAAGCAGGGAAACCAAAAGCACACGTTCAGCGCCGCTCAGGAGACTGCCGAGAAGGCTACGCCGACGATAACCGAGAAACGGCGGACGCAAAATCCGGATCGGGGACAGCTCAAAAATTCGCCATCTATCACAAACACTACATTTCCCGGCCAATCGCTGCAGCCACGCGTCGAACGCGTTCAACCAAATCCTCAAAATGACTAGGGAGCAACGCTTGTTCTCCATCGCTCTTTGCTTGCTCGGGAGCATTGTGAACCTCCACGATAATGGAGTCTGCACCAGCCGCAACTGCGGCAAGAGCCATCGACGGAATGAACTCGCGGAGACCGATTCCATGCGTTGGGTCGACAACGACTGGTAGATGCGTCTCGGCCTTTAATACGGGAACGGCGTTCAAGTCCAGCGTATTCCGGGTCATCGTCTCGAAAGTGCGAATTCCGCGTTCGCAGAGCAACACATTGAAATTACCCTCGCTTACTATGTACTCGGCGCTCATCAGCAAATCCTTGATAGTGGCAGCCATGCCTCTCTTGAGCATCACAGGCAATTTCGTGCGGCCGATTTCTCTCAAGAGCGAAAAGTTCTGCATATTCCTGGCGCCAACCTGAAGGCAATCAGCATATTCGCAGACCAGATCCAGATCCTTGGTATCCATCACCTCGGTAATTACAGGCATCCCGGTCTCACGCCGCGCCTCGGCTAGAAACTGCAGCCCGAGTTTGCCAAGGCCCTGAAAACTATAAGGCGAAGTCCTAGGTTTGAATGCGCCACCGCGCAATATCCTTGCGCCGGCTTTCCGCACTTCTTTTGCAATCGTAGTAACCTGCGATTCGCTTTCGACGGAGCAAGGTCCGGCCATGACAACAAACTCTTTGGCTCCAACAACTACGTCTCCAATCTGAACGCGGGAATGGGTCCCGCGAAATTCATAAGAAACAAGCTTATACGGTTTAAGTACGGGAGTAACCGACTCTACACCCGGAAAGGCGCCCAACGGTTTTTCTCGGATTTTATCTTCGGGACCGATGACGCCAATAACGACGCGCATCTCGCCGCGGCTAATCTCAGCCTTCAGGCCCCAAGAACGAATACGCGCGGTGATGTAGTCGATCTGTTCCTCGGTCGCATCGGGTCGGGTGACAATAATCATTGCTAAAGAATTTTTGGTTGAATGCGTCGCTATAGCCCCAATAGCTGTCGCTGCCAGCGCATTAGCGCGCCATCCACCTCTTCCGGGTCTCGTGAAATTCGCTCGAGTGCCTGTCGCGGAGCGACGACGCCGGGGTCAATATTCAGCCCCTCTGCGATACGGTCCCTGCGATTTTTCAGGTGCTCGAAACGCTGTTCCTGTTCGCCCGTAGGACGATTTCTTGGTAGCCGTATGCGAGGCGGCCATTCCGATTCCGGAAGAGCCAGAGCCTGTTGCAACGCACTGCTCAAACGTTTACGCCTGGAGCCCTGGATGCTTTGTGGAATTCGCACACGCGCTTCTCCGGCGGATTTGGCGAGTTCCACCAGTTCTTCATTCCGTAAAACCTGAAAACTCGGCCGATCCGCGCTTTTGGCCTCTTCGTCGCGCCAATGCCACAGAGCTTTTAAGACTGCGAGCGATATACCCTGAAGACCCGAGCTGCCTGGAATTTTCCAAACTCGCTCCGGATCCTTTTGCCGGTCCTCAGCGGCCGCCGCTACTGCTCTAAGGCAACTTTCCTGGAACCAACCCCAACGCCCGAGCGCATACAAGCGTTCGGTCAGGCGTTCGCCCAGTTCCACAAGGTAAAGCGTATCGTTAATCGCATACTCGATCATCGGTTGCGTGAGCGGGCGCTTCGCCCAGTTCGCCTTCTGAGAGGATTTGGGAAGGTCAATCCCGAAAAACTCTTTCACCAGCGATGCAAGACCTACCTCCTTCAGACCAACCAATCGAGCCGCAATATACGTATCGAAAACTTCGCCAGGGACGAAATTTATGCCCCGCCGCAGCATGCGCAGGTCATAGTCGCACCCGTGGAGTATGATTTCACGCTGCGAAAGGACAGCATTGAATTTCGAAAAATCCAGCGGTTCAAGGGGGTCGACTAAGACATTCTGAAAGCCTGAGGTGATCTGAATCAAACAAAGCTTTTCGAAATAGCAGTGCAGACTGTCGCCTTCCGTATCTACGGCAATCGCGCCTTCACTTTCCAAGGCCGCGCACCATTGATCGAGAACTGGATCGGTAGTGATGATCAATACGTCGGAACTACTCATGGCGCGCCACAATCATCCTCCTTCTGCAGGCATCAACCAAGCCCGCCAGGTTGCTCAGATTTCTCAACCCTGAAAAAAGCTCATCCATGTACGGTCTCTTTCAGCATCAACGAAGCGCAGTCAAAAGCAGTTCCGCGTTAGTTCGCGTCGCCTTCAAGGTATTCAGAAGTACTTCCATCGCCTCGATCGCCGGCAGTTGCGCCAACTTCTTTCGTAGAAGAGTTACGCGTTGGAATTCATCCGGGTGATACAAAAGATCGTCGCGACGCGTTCCGGATTTGAGGATGTGAATTGCGGGATAGACCCGCTTCTCCACCAGAGTCCGGTCGAGGTGCAACTCCATATTCCCGGTTCCTTTGAACTCCTCGAAAATCACCTCGTCCATGCGGCTCTCTGTCTCGACCAGGGCCGTAGCCAGGATCGTGAGACTGCCTCCTTCCTCGCAGTTGCGTGCCGCGCCGAAAAAACGCTTTGGTTTCAGGAGGGCCTTGGCTTCCACGCCTCCGGACATGATGCGTCCCTTCCCGGGCTGAAGCGCGTTATAACCCCTCGCCAACCGGGTGATGCTGTCCAGAAGGATAACCACATCCTTTTTGAGCTCTACCAATCGCTTCGCTCTTTCACTTACGAGTTCGGCTACCTGAACATGTCGTGTCGGGCTCTCGTCAAAAGTCGAGCTGAATATCTCGCAATCCAGACATTGCCTTAGGTCTGTGACTTCTTCCGGCCGTTCATCGACGAGGAGCAGAATCAGATGAACGTCGGGGGAATTTGCACGAATCGCGAGCGCAATATCCTTGAGCAGGATCGTCTTTCCCGTTCTCGGAGCGGCGACAATCAATCCCCGCTGCCCACGTCCCAAAGGAGCAATCAAATCAACCGCTCGAGGGCTTACGCTGCGCGTTTTGGGATTCTCAAGCAGGATGCGTTTGTCCGGGAAAAGCGCCGTAAGCTGATCGAAATGCTTCGGTTCATTCCACGTCTCCAAAGGGATTCCTTCCACACTTATCACCTGTTCGAGCGCCACAAATTTCTCTTTTTCCTTCGGTCCACGGATGTAGCCCCTGACTTTGTTTCCGGGCCGAATTCCGTGCTTCTTCAGGATTGCGGCCGATACATACACATCTTCGGGACAGGGCGTAAAATTGTAGCGTTCCCACCGAAGAAATCCGTAGCTCTCATTCGTGAGTTCCAGCATCCCCTCGCCGACCAAAAGCAAACCCCGGTTCGAGTAGGCTTTGAGAAGGTCAAAAATCAGCTGGTGCCGGGTGCGCTCATGAGAAACGCGGAGGTTAAACTGCCTGGCAAGTTCAAGCAAGACCGGGTGAGTAAGCCGATGCAGGCTGTCCAGTTCAAGCAGCGTACCGTTCTCAGTGAAAAATTCTGAACCGGGCAATACAGTCGGTTCAGCGGCTGGCTCCTCCATAGCGTTCAATAACCTGTTGAAATATCAGTTCTATCTGTTGCCCTGTGATCTCAGCGGGACAATCCGTCCACACAACCCAATCTGCGCGACGGATCTTTTCTTCGAGATCCATCTGCGATTGGATAATGTTTTCCGCTAGCTCGCGCGACAGATGCCGTCCGGACATGATTCTCTCGACTTGTGAGCCGCGGCCGCAACCAGTGACAATTATTCGGTCAAAATAGGATTCGGCACCGGTCTCGTAAAGCAGCGGTATCTCCGCAAGAAGCAGCCCATCTCCTTTCGTCCGGCTAATCCACGCCTCTCGAATCCTGGGATGGAGAATGGATTCCAAAATCTTGCGCGCAGCGGCATCGTGGAACACCAAGTCTCGTATCCGGTCTCGGGCGAGATTACCTTCGGAATCGCATACTTGAACGCCGAAAGCCGATTTAATCTCCTCTTGTACAACGAAATCGCTGTCCGTCAATCTTCTGGCTTCGAAATCTGAACTGAATAGCTCGACAGCTAACCTGGTCTTAAGCCGCTGGAATAATTGCCTAGATACCGTGGATTTGCCTGTCGCAACACCTCCTGTGATTCCAATCGCAGCCATTTCAAGAGCACCGTGAAATCCATGTTATTTCGGGACAAGACACTAGCGAGGCCGCCTCGCCCAGCCGGTGCGGCTCCCAGCGCGATCTTGATACACTTACATCTCGCTAGCGTGAAGCACGGCCTCGCTAGGGCTTCAATTTTTTGCGAAAATAATCGATCGTCGTCCGAATACCGCTATCAAAATCAATTTTCGGCTCCCAGCCGAACAACTTCCGTGCCCGCGTTATATCAGGTTGTCGCACCTTAGGGTCGTCGACGGGGAGTTCCTTAAATGTGATGCCACCAGTCGAACCAGTAATGGAGAGAATTTTTTCCGCGAACTGTCTGATCGTCATTTCCACGGGGTTCCCGATGTTGACGGGCCCATGCTGATCGCTCATGGCCAAGCGAAAAATTCCCTCAATCAAATCTGAGACATAGCAGAAGCTCCGCGTCTGGGTTCCATCCCCAAATATAGTGAGCGGCTCGTTGTTCAAGGCCTGGCTGATGAATGCGGGAACTACGCGCCCGTCCCGAAGACGCATTCTCGGCCCGTACGTGTTGAAGATTCGAACAATCTTGGTGTCCATCCCATGAAAACGGTGGTAGGCCATCGTCATCGCCTCGGCAAATCGCTTGGCTTCGTCGTAGACGCCCCGCGGTCCGATCGGATTGACATTGCCCCAATAATCCTCGTTCTGAGGGTGCACAAGCGGGTCGCCGTAACATTCCGAAGTGGATGCGAGAAGAAACTTTGCACCCTTATCCTTCGCCAGTCCGAGCGAATTGTGAGTCCCCAATGCGCCGACTTTCAACGTCGGAATTGGATGTTCCAGATAGTCGATCGGACTCGCCGGGGACGCAAAATGGAATACAAAGTCCACGGCGCCGGGAACAAATATGAACTCCGAAACGTTGCGCCTCATCAATCGAAAATTCGGATCGCCGGCAAGATGTTCGACGTTGTCCGAAGAACCGGTGATGAAATTGTCAATTGCGATGACTCGAAATCCCTCCGCCAGGAGACGATCACACAGGTGCGAACCCAAAAACCCCGTCCCCCCGGTAACCACAGCAGTCTTATTCGACAACTTCGATTTCAACATGGCTAGCGAGGCCGCGCATCAGATCGGCGAGATCTAAGGGTGTTAAGGTCGCGCTGGGAGCAGCGCCGGTTGGGCAAAGCGGCCTCGCTACTGCGGGACCGAAATTTTGTTAAAGGTCCGGGGGCCAAATCCCCCGCGCGCGATGAGCATACTTCGTCTCGGTTTTTCATTCGTGCGTCCATCTACCAGTGGTGTGAGAATCCGCTACCTCCGGGTTCCGCGGTCCCGCTCCCAATGTCCCTCAGCTCTAGATGGCAAGGCTCAGAAGTCCAGATAAATTTGAATCGGATCCGCCGTAAGACGGCAAAAATTCACTCACGTTTGGTCCTGGACCGAGGCAGGTTCGGCTGTGGGTACCTCCAATCCTTGAAAAGCAAAACCGGTTGCACCAGTTATTCTTCTTTCACCGCACCGAACGTATGCCGAATATCTTCGGCTTGCGCTTGCCAAAAAGCATCTTCGGCGATGTTCGTCGCGTGATCACCGATGCGCTCCAGAGCGCGCGCGATAAAGACAATATCAAGGTAGGAAGGCACTTGCTCCGGATTTAGCCCCATTCGTTCGGTAAGCCTGTCATTCAACTCGGCGTTCAGATGGTCAAGCTCCCGATCTCTGGGCTTCAGCCGTAGAGCCAACTCCGTATCACCATCGATAAACGCGCGAAGACTATCGCGAAAAATGCCAAGCGCCATCCTGTATAGAGGCTCGACGAGAAATACTTCCTGGACCGCCGGTCTCCGATTCAGCTTTCTCGCACGCCGCGCAATAACAACCGACTGATCCGCAATTCGCTCGAGGTTAGCGCTCAGCTTCATCGTCGAGATGACTTCGCGCATATCGCACGCGACGGGATGAAATCGAATCATGATTTCGATTCCCTCCTTGTCGATCTGCTTTTCGAGCACATCGACTTCTTCATCATCGGCAATGGTGAGATTACAGAGATCGCCATCCCGTTTGAGGAGGCCCCGGATCGCGTTATCAAGTAGGCGCTCGGTCAGACTTGACATCATCAGCGCATCATTCTTCAGACTATTAAGTGCCAAGTCGAAATTACTTCTTATGTGTTTACCGCGATCCGCCATACATTAATAATTAACTCGATTTCTCCTTAAATACTAGTGTACCGTCCCCGAAATAACATGCCTTTCGCTGCGATCAGAATTGGCCGTGGCAAGGCGGTCCGAGCCGGACTGGCATTTATTTACGCGAGGGACAGCCTCTGTGCCGTCCGACTAATTATTTTCAATTCGAGTAGGAAGGAGAAAAATGGGACGACACGGAGGCCGTCCCTCCCACCTTTCGACCTTGGCCAAGATGTCGTCGGCTTTTGCTATCCAATACAAAGGACGTAGGCGTTGCATTCCATTGGGCGATTAAGTCCAGGATTGCTTGGATTAAGTCACACACAAGGATTCTAACTACATCTTTTCCGGTACTTGAATTCCGAGTAGCCCCAATCCGGTCTGCAAAAGCCGCGCGAAGACGTCGCATAGCAGCAGCCGCGTCTCGCGCGTCTTGCCTTCGGCCGTCAAAACTGGACACGATTCGTAAAACCCGTGAAATTGCGCAGCCAGCTCGTACAGGTAGGTGGCAAGGATATTCGGTTTGAACCCGTCCAGAATGGCCGGCACCACCTCGGGGAACAGCAGTATTTTCTTTGCCAGCGCGATCTCCATATCATCGCGGAGTCCAATCGATGGCGGCGTGCCAAAAGGGACTTCAAGTTTCCGAAAAATGGCTCGGCTGCGAACGTAGGCATTCTGCAAATAGGGCGCCGTGTTCCCCTGAAGCGACAGCAATTTATCCCACGAGAATATGTAGTCAGACATCCTGTACTGCGAAAGTTCCGCATATCTAATTGCGCCCAGGCCGACAATCCGTCCGATTGTAGCGCGCTCAATTTCGTCCAGATGAGGGTTCTTTTCCGCGACGATTTTCTCGGCGCGACTCGCCGCCTCGCGCAACAGATCGCGAAGCGGAATGGATTCTCCCGAGCGGGTCCTCATCAGCTTTCGATCTTCTCCGAGGATGCTGCCAAACGCGATATGCTCAAGCTCTACACTGTATCCGAGCCGTCGAGAGAGACTGAATAGTTGTTGAAAGTGCAGATGCTGAGGAGCTCCGACGACATACCAGACAGCATCAGGGTGCCAACGCTGCATCCGATATTCGAGTGTCGCCGCGTCGGTCGCCGCATATCCAAATCCCCCATCTGATTTCTGAATAATAAACGGATCTTGAGAAAGACTCCGATCCCAATAAACGATTGCTCCTTCGCTGAGCTCTACCACACCACGATCGAGCAACTTGCGAACCACGCCGGGCAACTCCGCGTTGTAGAAGCTTTCACCCAACTGGTAGTCGAACCGAATTTCCAAAAGATCGTAAATCTTCCCAAATTCGTTGCGCGAAAGATCAACGCACCGCTGCCAAATGCTTTGATCCTCCCGATCCCCCTGCTGAAGTTTGACTAGTTCAGCCCTGCACTCTTCCAACACTTCAGCATCTTCTTTGGCAAGTCTGTCGGCTTCCCTATAAATCCGAACCAACTCGGCGACCGGATCAATCTCGAGCTCCTCTGGTCTCAGAAGATGCTTCCATCCGTAAATGACTTTCCCAAACTGGGTACCCCAGTCGCCCAGATGATTGTCAGTAATGACATGATGCCCTAGATAACGTGCTACCCTCGCCAAGACATCTCCCAGGATTGTCGAACGTATGTGTCCAACGTGCATTGGCTTCGCGATGTTTGGCGAACTGAAATCGATCACCATCGTTCGCTTGCGCTTTGACCGCTCGACACCCAAACGCTCATCAAGAGCCAAACGAAGGAGATGTTCCGAAAGAAATTCTGCGGTAATTCTAAAATTGATAAAGCCGGGGCCGGCGGTTTCCGCTAAAAATTCCGAACGATGAACGGACAGTGCTTCTACAATGCGAATTGCAAGCTTTCGCGGGTTCTCGCCTAGTTTTTTCCCAAGGACCATCGCGGCGTTAGACTGATAGTCGCCAAATCGCGCATCCGCTGTAGGAGTCAATTGGGGAACTTCCTCAGAGAAAATCCCTACCCTTTGCAGGGCTTTTTGCAGTCGCTCCTGCAGAATCTCGGAGACAGTTGCCATCCCTCAACTGGCTTGAGCACGCGGCGATTTATTGTCGAATATGGCAAGAATCTCGTCGGACGACCCTGCTTTCGCGAGTTGTTCGCGAACACTCTTGTCGTTCAGAAATTTCGCTATAGCAGCCAGCGTTCTGAGGTGAACCTGGAATTGATCTTTGGGCACAACAAAAAGCACAATGAATCTGACCGGTGAGTTGTCCAACGAATCAAATTCGATGCCGGTGGAAGATCTTCCAAAAGCAGCTACCACCTCGCTAACGCAATTCGAGGACGCATGCGGAATGGCAATGCCAAAGCCAATTCCGGTGCTCATCGTTTCCTCGCGCTGGCGAAGGGCAGCAAGAATCGAATCTCTGTCAGAGACCCGTACCCGGCCTTTTTTCACCAGGAGGTCGATCAGTTCCACGATCGCCGCCCACCGTTCGGTGGCTATCATCTCGGGGATGATTTGATCTACAGATAAAAGCGAGCCCAATGTCATAGCTCTCGATCGAGATGCGGAACCTTAGCAACTCACCGCCCTTTGACAAGAGTCTTTCACTTCAAAGACGCAAACGCTATTTTCGGGGCGGAACACCAATGCTGCCGTTCGATTTACATTTTAAAAAATCGGTCGTTAATCAACAATCCTCTAAACCAGTGAGTCTATTGCATGAAGATTTTAATGGCAACCAGTGAGTTCTCTCCTCTCGCTTCCACCGGCAATCTGGGAGATCAAGTCGGCGTTCTTGCCGCCGAACTGAAGCGTTTCGGTCATGACGTCAAAGTAGTCATGCCATTGTATCGGACCGTACGCGAAAGCAAACAGGATATTCGGCCGACCGGCATCGAGATCCAGGTGAATCTCGGGGGCAAACGCACCATTGCCGAAATCCTGCAAACAACCAACTCGGACGGGGTAGAAGTATTCATGGTCCGCCGCGACGAATACTTTGATCGCAGCGGCATCTACGGCAGCGATGGTAGAGCATATGACGATAATGCTGAACGGTTCATCTTCTTGTCAAAAGTCGTCGTTGAACTCGCGCAGAGACTCGCTCCATCCCCTGAGATCATCCATTGCCACGATTGGCCAGTTGCTCTGGTCCCGGTGTTTGTGCGTGACCGGCAATTACCGTTCCGTACCACCCTCACGATTCACAACCTGGAACATCAAGGCTCATTCTGGAGTTTTGATTTTGCACTGACCAATTTACCCGGCTCCTACTTCGGCCCGAATGGAGTCGAGTTTTATGGGCGGCTTAACTTTCTCAAAGGCGGTATCTTGCACGCGGACGCAGTAACGTTGCCGGGAGAGACGGCTCTTTTCGAAGCATTCACTCTTCAACACAGTTTTGGTCTCGATGCGGTTCTACGTGAAAATCACTATAAGACGTTTGGAATTCCGCACGGGGTTGACTACGCTGAGACGAATCCTCCACTCGAAGCGCTGATTGGAAAGCACTGGAAATCTGACGATGGGAAGCCGAGCTGTAGAGAGGCGGTTCTCGAAGAACTTGGCCTCGATAAGAAGGTGAATGGCGCTGTGTATGCTCTGCCGATCGAGCCACAGGACGATGCGGCATTTGCCGCCGTTAAAGCCTTCATTGATTTGATTCTTACCGCTAACGCCCGCCTTATCGTCCCCGGAAAAGCTCCTGAAGCTGATCTCGCGGACGTGATTGTGGCAGAACGAAAATATCCGACCCGCTTTTCCTACCTGCCGGACGCTGACGCGAGAATCCGGAAACTTGTACTGGCTGGGGCGGATGCAGTGCTGCTCCCCTCATCGCTTGGATTTCGTGCGATCACAGCCCTCACGGCCATGCGATATGCAACCTTGCCTGTCGTGAAATTCCGCGGAGGGGTCAACCAGGTTGTTTCCGATTACGATCCAGCTACCGATTCAGGCAATGGATTCATCTACTCCGAGCATTCTCCCAGGGCATTGCCAGATTCCATACGCCGGGTGAACGAGCTTTATCAGCGGCCCGATCTTTGGTCACAACTCGCGGCACGCGCGCAGAGAATCGACATGTCTTGGCATGAATCGTCGGCCGCATTCACGAAACTCTACGCTAATTTGTTGCGCCACCGAACCCCTGGTTCGGCATGAATCGAAACGAAGGGAAATTGCGCTCAGAGCCTGCGCCTTGTTTCTCGATCTTCGGCCATCGGTTGAGGGTTAAGAGGACGCGAGGCGCCGGTATCGTTGTTCCACGATGTTGCCGCAAATCATCACAGCGATCCCTGGGCAGCGTTCGCTCGCACTCGCCGCAACGCTATCCAGGTACGAAAATCGGAATGTAACCTTCCTTGCTCCCGATTTTCCAATTTTCTGGGAGCGGGCGTCAGGAATCAACGTCTGGGATGTGGACGACAACCGCTTTCTCGATCTCACGGCCGGCTTTGCGGTTGCCTCTCACGGTCACACCCACCCTGCCGTACAATCGGCGATCGCCCTCCAGTCGGCCAGACTGATGCACGCGATGGGAGACGTTCATCCCGCCGCGAGCAAGGTCCTCGTATGCCAGAAACTGAGTGAGATAACGTTCGAGAGATGGGGACTTGGCATGGGAAAAACAACACTGTGTAATTCGGGGTTTGAGGCCGTTGAGGTTGGGATCAAAACCTCGCTCTTGCATAGCGGGAAACCAGGGGTAATCGCGTTCACCGGAGGCTATCATGGGCTGGGCTACGGCACTCTCGAATTGATGGGAATTCCATGGTTCCGCGAGCCGTTTCAGCAGCATCTTCGCGACTTTACGAGCTGGATACCTTACCCCTACTGTTTTCGGTGCCCATTCGGAAGAACCGAGGGGCACCGTCTGCATGGCTCTCGTTTCCCGAACTGCGCAAGTTCATGCCTTGAATCGATCGAAGATCAAATCGTACAAACGATCCGCCAGCGGCCGATCGGATGCATGGTCGTGGAACCATGCCAGGGACGCGGCGGCGAAATTATTCCTCCGCTCGATTTTCTTCGCATGCTCCGCAAGCTGTGCGACACGTACAAAATCCTCCTGGTGTTCGACGAAATCTACACGGGGTTCAATCGTACCGGCACCTTATTTGCAAGCGACCAGTTCACCGTCTTTCCCGATATCATCTGCCTGGGCAAAGGACTCACGAACGGGTACCCGCTGTCTGCATGCGTCGGCCGAGTGGAAGTGATGGATTCGTGGCCCAAATCCCGAGGTGAAGCTTTGCACACCACAACTTTTTTAGGCAATCCAATCGGGTGCGCCGCAGCACTCGCATCAATCGATCTCCACCTTGACCCGGCAATCGGTCCGCGCGTCCGTTTCCTGGGAGATCGGTTGCGCAAGGGCCTTCAGGAAGAAATCCCTTCTTTCAAAGGGAATGTGCGTGGTCTCGGGCTCATGACCGGATTGGAAATCGTTGATGAAGACGGCGCGCCAAATACACAACTCGCCGCAAAAATGGTACGGCTTGCGTTAAAAGATGGAATTATTCTGCTGGGTGGAGGCCCTCATGGCAACGTTTTGACATTCACTCCCCCATTCTGCATCGAACCGGAAGAGATTGATTTCGCCTGCAGAAAGATTCAGGGATATCTTCGTTTGGGATCGGTTTCGTAATCCAGGACCAGTGATTGCTGCGTGTTCGGCTTGATCGTCTCCTCGACAAATTTAATGTAGACGGGATCCTCTTTGAACATGGCCATACGTTCTTTGGAATCGAATTCAACTGCTAAAAAAAGCGGCCATTCATTATCTTTGTCGATCCGCCTCCCGCATCGCACGTTCATCGCAACCGAAATCTTTAGAAGCTGCATTCGCGTTTGGATCAAGATTTGCTCGATCTGCTCCGCAGTGAGCTCCGGCCTAAGCTTGTACAGTACGATGTGATGAATCATGTACGCGTCCTCTTCTAAAAAGTCGTCACTCAGTACGCAAGGATTATCGATAAGATGCTCGTCTGGCGAAAATTGAGCAGCGAAAAATGGGCCGATTCGTGGCAGGAAAGATTAGCGTTTCTCGGTCCCGAACGAGTGGTGGTTACCCAAATATCGAAGACGCGCCGGATTCGATTGGAAATTTTTGATATCACACCTGACGAATCCCTAATCCTGCAGAAGTGTCTGGGCGGTGAGGTTCTAGACCTCAACTACTCAAGCGCGGATTGGGTCCGGCACTTCATCCTCAGAAAACCAATATCGATTCGTGGTCGTTTGCACATTGTAAATCTGGAACCCAGTTCCGGCGCCCCGGAACCACACACGATCTATATTCCGGCGAATCTAGCTTTCGGCACAGGGGAACACCCCACTACGGCCGGATGCTTAAGATTGCTAGTCGACATCGCGCCCAAATCCGGCGATTGGACTTTTCTCGATGCCGGCACCGGAACAGGGATTCTAGCGATAGCCGCCTGCAAGCTTGGAGCATCCGAGGTTCTGGCGTTCGACGTCGATCCTACGGCTGTCCGCATCGCCAGGGACAACTCATCCATAAACCGCGTAAACGGCCTTCGCGTGGTTCGAGCCGATGTTCTCAAGCATCGTACCGAAGAGCCTTTTGACATTGTCGCAGCGAACCTGTACGGCGAACTATTCTGCTCAGCCGCAGCTAACCTCTGGCAGGCGATCAAACCGGCCGGCAGCATCATCGTATCAGGTGTGATGCGGGATCAGGTTGAACGGGTTATCGACGTGATTGGGCAAATGAGGGGGCAAATTAAGTGCATGCGCATTCGGGGAAAATGGGTAACGCTCCTCGCAAGGAAGGCGGAAAAACTTCTTTGAAAATCCTTGGTTGAAAAGACCGGAAGGGCCATGTAGTCCTGAAAAAGGTCTTTTATGCAACTTTCCTCTAGAGCTACCAGCCTAACTCCGTCCCTCACCCTTTCGATCGACAGCAAGGCCAAAGCGATGAAATCCGAAGGGATCGATGTTTGCAGCTTCGGAGCAGGTGAGCCGGACTTTGATACTCCCGAACACATTAAGGCCGCCGCAATCGCATCTCTTGAAGCGGGCTTTACCAAGTACACGCCTAGTTCCGGTATCCCCGAACTGCGCCAGGCCATTGCTGAGAAATTTTTGGCTGACAATGGAATGGACTATAAACCTTCGCAAATCATCGTAAGCGACGGGGCAAAGCATTCCTGTTACAACGCGATTCTTGCAACTTGCCAGCCCGGCGATGAAGTCATCATTCCGGCTCCTTATTGGCTGAGCTATCCAGAAATGGTTCGGCTAGCCGGCGCCGACCCGGTGTTTGTTCAAACGAGCGAGGAAAGCGGCTGGAAACTAACGGCGGAACAATTCGAAAACGCAATGACGCCGCGCACCAAGATGATCATCCTCAACAGTCCGGGTAATCCGACCGGAGCCGTTTACTCGAAAAAGGAACTTCAGGCACTCGCAGAGGTCGCTGCGGAAGAGGAGATATTGATCCTATCAGATGAGATCTACGAAAAGCTCGTGTACGATGGCGCAGAACATTTCAGCGTCGCGTCGCTGGGCCGGGAGTACTACGACCTGAGCATTACGGTGAACGGATTCAGCAAATCGTACGCGATGACAGGTTGGCGCCTTGGTTATCTGGCCGCTCCCGAGTCGATTGCCAAGGCAATCGACTCGATCCAGAGTCATAGCACCTCAAACGCATGTTCCTTCGCACAGAAGGGGGCGGTTGCCGCTCTAAAAGGGGACCAACAACCTGTGATCGATATGAGAGATGAATTTAATCTCCGCCGCGAGTATATGCTGGATCGCTTCGCCAAGATGGAACATGTCAGCGTCGTCCGCCCGCAGGGTGCGTTTTATGTTCTCGTCAACGTCAGTAAGCTCGGACTGACATCTCAGAATTTCGCGGACCGGCTCTTGAGCAAGGCGAATGTAGCGGTCGTTCCCGGCATCGCGTTTGGCGATGATCGAACTGTTCGTTTCAGCTACGCCACTAGTCTGGATGTGATCAAGAAAGGGATGGATCGCTTCGAGGAATTTTGTCGCACGATTTGAGTGGAGGAATTTCACCACAGAGGCGCAGAGTACTCGAAGATTTTAAATACTTGGGTTTCGACTGGCTGCTCTGCGCCCTGGAGCGAGTTGATCCATTTTCCCAGGCAACCATTTTGGGGTAGAAGCGCCGGACGGATTCATGAGCCTGGAGCAATGGGCCCAACGCCCTTCTGGCATCTGGTGATTTTTCGTGCTCTCTGCGTCTCTGTGGTAATATGTTCGTATCCGTGTCGTCTCTCTCCGTCTCCGTGTCCTCTCCCACATGGCTGCGATCCAAAAATATCTCTCAGTTTACGCGGTTCTGTTCCGCAACTCGCTCATTCGGGAGATGAGTTTCAAGCTGAATTTTCTTCTGTGGATGGTCGTCGAATCTCTTTGGTTCGTCGGTCAACTCGTTTTTATAGAAGTGATATTCAGCAAGGTGGAGAGGATCGGCGATTGGACGAAATGGCAAATGGTGCTGCTTGTTGGGACGCACCAAATAGTCAGTCAATTTTTCCAGGCTTTTTTTTACACCAATCTCGTGAACCTGCCCGAACTCGTCCGAACCGGTAAATTTGACTTTGTCTTGCTGCAACCTCTGGACGGCCAATTCATCACTTCGCTGCGTCAATTCGGGTTGGACAGCATCGTGAACGCGCTGATTGGAATCGCTATTGTGAGCTACTCGCTTTATCGGCTGCACGTTATGCCCGGTATCGGCCAAGTCCTGCTTTATCTCGTTACAATACTGCTTGGTGTTACGATCCACTACGCCATAATGTTCGGCCTGGCCGTAATGAGCTTTTGGATTGTCCGGGCGCAAGGGCTGATTTGGGGCTACTACAGCATCATGAATCTCGCCCGGTATCCCGACGCGGTTTTTAAGGGAACCGTTAAATTCGTATTCAGCTGGCTAATTCCCGTCATCGTCGTGACAAACGTTCCGGCGCGGGTTTTGATGAATGCTTCGAGCACTCCATGGCTGCTGATTGGCCACCTTATGCTCGCTTCGGCGTTGATGTTACTTTGCTCCAGAATCCTCTGGAGAATCGCTCTGAACCGGTACTCCAGCGCAAGTTCCTGATGCACCTATCTTTCCTCTTGCGTAGCAAAACAATTGCCAGTATACATTCGCCTCCTTGTTGGGGGCGATTTGGTGAGCAACCAGCGTTGTCTGTCGAACCTATGGCGAAATCAAAAGCACAAAAGAAGGACATGACGTCCGATAATGGGCAAGTGGAACCTGACGAAGTAGAGCAAGAACAGGTAGACTCCAGCCTTGAAGAGGGCGACGAGAATCTTCCGCTTTTCCTGCGTAAACAGAAAAGCAAGCTGTTGCAGCTCCGCGATAGCCTTCTCGATTCGATGATGGGCGTGTCGCGGGACACGCTCCGTTCGCGAGCCGAGGGGAGCGAGGCGTCCGCTTTTGGCATGCATCAGGCCGACGCCGGAAGCGATGCCTACGATCGGGATTTCGCTCTTAACCTGCTTTCGCAGGAGCAAGATGCGCTGTACGAGATCGAGGAAGCGCTCAAACGTGTCGACGCCGGTACCTACGGAATCTGCGAAATGTCTGGCAAACAGATCCCACACGCCCGGTTGGAGGCGATCCCTTTCGCTCGCTTTACCGTCGAATGCCAGACTCAGATCGAGAAGCAGAAGAAGGCCACGCGCATCAGGCAGCCAGTAACCTCCTTATTCGGTCTGACTGAGGATGAGGGTGGCGAAACCGAAGAAGAAGACACGATCACCGATTCGAAAGACTAGTTGTTATGCCAAGGGACATCATCATTCTGGAGTGCACTGAAGCAAAAGCCGAGGGCAAACCGGTTTCGCGTTATGTCAGCACACGGAACAAGAAGAGCCCGAATACACCTGGACGCTTGGAAAAAAAGAAATACAACCCTTTCCTGCGTCGCCACACTTTGCACCGAGAAGTGAAGTAGTCCCCATGGAACCGAAAAACGCCAAACGCAGGTCCAATTTTCGCCGCGCAAATCGAATCATGCCACGTCGCAGGATTGATATCGCGACCGAAGCAATCGATTATAAGAATCCGGACCTTCTGAAAAAATTTGTTACGGAGAGCGGCAAGATTCTTCCACGGCGGGTGACTGGGATGCCTGCTCACCTTCATCGCAAAATTACCCGCCAGATCAAACGAGCGCGCTCCGTCCTCTTGATGAAATAGGGTTGTCAGCGACGCATCTTCGACCTCAAAAGTCGACTCTATCCTTGCGAATGCCGATTTTCCGGCTAGATTCCACCTCCCGCTGGTGCGAAGGCGACAAGTGGCGCCGGGCCGGTCAGACTTAACCTGAGGCAACCGTGGTTTGTTGATGTTTGTGAATGATATGACAGAGATGCAGGAGCTAATCGCGAAGTCCCTGCGCGATTTCAAAGAAGGCAGCATCGTTAAGGGCCGAATTTTAGAGATCCGGCCCCGAGAAGTTCTGGTGGATATCGGCTATAAATCCGAAGGCGTAATTCCCGCCTCCGAATTCGATGACATGAACGAAGTCGAGGTCGGCGACGAGGTCGAAGTGTTGCTTGAAAAGCTCGAAAACGAGGATGGGATGATTGTTCTTTCCAAGGAAAAGGCCGCTCACAAGCAGAATTGGGACAAAATTGTAAAGGTCTTTGAGGGCGATGGTCTCATCAAAGGCAAAGTCAAAGCCGTCGTGAAGGGTGGCTTGACGGTGAATATCGGTGTTGAGGCTTTTCTACCGGGTTCTCAGATCGACATCGTTCCCCCGAAGGATCTACAGCAGTTCGTAGGCAATACGTACGATTTCAAGATCGTAAAAATCAACGACGAGCGGAAAAACGTTGTATTGAGCCGACGCGAAATTATTGAGCAGGAGCGCGCGGAAAAGCGGTCGAGATTTCTTGAGACAGTCAAAGTTGGGGACACTGTCAAGGGCGTCGTAAAGAACCTCACTGACTTCGGAGCGTTCATCGATTTGGATGGAATGGACGGTTTGCTTCATATCACTGATATGACCTGGGGCCGCCTTACTCATCCGAGCGAATTGCTGAAAATTGGCCAGGAGATTGATGTCGCTGTTCTGGACATTAACAAGGAAAAGGAGCGCGTATCGCTTGGGCTAAAGCAAACACAACGCAACCCTTGGGACAAAATCGAGGAGCGATTCCCGGTCGGGGCAACCGTGCGCGGCAAGGTTACAAACCTTGTTCCATACGGAGCTTTTGTTGAAATCGAAGAGGGGGTCGAAGGACTAATTCATGTTTCGGAGCTTTCGTGGACCAAAAGAATAACGCGCCCCTCGGACGTTTTAACTCAAGGCCAGGAGATTGAGGCGGTTGTCCTTGGCGTTAACAAAGAGGAGCAGAAGATTTCATTGGGCGTTCGCCAGCTCGAGCCCAACCCATGGGATGCGATTGAACACAAGTATGCCATTGGTTCGCGAGTCACCGGAAAGATTCGGAATATGACCGCGTACGGCGCATTCGTTGAGCTGGAAGAAGGTATCGACGGAATGATCCACGTTTCGGATTTGAGCTGGACGCGCAAAATCAATCATCCAAGCGAGGTGTTGAAGAAAAACGACGAGGTTGAAGCCATCGTACTCGATATCGATAAGGTCAATCAGCGAATCAGCCTCGGAGTGAAACAAATCGATTCCGATCCGTGGAAGGAAATCGATCAGAAATACAAGATCGGCGACCTCGTGCACGGAAAAGTGACGAAACTGGCAAGCTTTGGCGCTTTTGTTCAGCTGCAGGATGACATTGACGGATTGGTTCACATTTCGCAGCTAAGCGAAGAACACGTGGCGAAGGTCAAGGATGTGTTGAAGGTGGGTCAGGAAGTGGAGGCCCGCGTCATTAAGGTCGATAAAGCAGAGCGCCGCATCGGTCTCTCGATCAAGGCAGCTCATTACTCCGACGAAGAGCTTCGCCGCGAAACGGAGGCCTTTGACAGCTTGCGCCCTGGGGAGGACATGGTGGGCCTTGAACAAGCTTTCCAGGCGGCCGAGGAAGAGTATCGCCCGGGCGACCGGCGCCGATAATACTGATAAGAATTCTAAGCGGCGCTCCGATATGCCGAACGCCTTTTTTGTTTGCAACAATCAGTTTACGTATAATCGTTGAACTTAAACATTATGGATAAACCGCAAATTGTCGCCTATCTAAAAACCTCTTGCGGATGGAGCAACGGGGTCCGGGCAGTTCTGAAAAAATATAATCTGCCGTACGAAGAAAAGGACATCATCAAGAATCCGGCCTTTCGTTGGGAAATGGAGCAAAAGAGTGGTCAACCACTTTCTCCCTGCATCGAAATCAACGGAACGATGCTACCGGATATCAGCGGCGAGGAAGTCGAGCACTATCTTGTCACCAACCATCTGGTGCAGGCTGACGCTTCTGCGTCGGACGTTCCGCTCAATGCTCCATGCCCACCTGAACAGCACGAAGCCAATCTCTTTTTCCGACGATAAGGAGTGCGCTCAGGCATTTCTGGAGTCTGGAGGAGTTGCTTGCAACTCCCGCGGGTTTCATTCCTTCGCGTACCTCGGGCGTTGCAAGCAACGCCCCCTCCAGCTCCTTTGAGCTTCCACCACCAGTTCTTGGAGCAGACCGGGCTACTCGACAAACTCGAGTTCAACGTTTTGCGGTATAAAACCGTTCCGGACGGCACTCGCCAGAAACTCTCGGATTGCGTTTCTGCCCACCGGTCCGTAGTCGAGGGTGAAGTCGTTCACGTACATTCCGATAAAGCGATCAGCCTGGTCGCGATCCAGACCCCGAGCCAACGGCATCGAGTGTTCCACTCCGGCCCTTCGGTGACTCAGGCCGTAATCGATACTCTGTTTCATAATCTCTGAAACTTCCTTCTGAATGGGACGCGGTATATCCTTGCGAATGACATTTCCGCCCAACGGAAGCGGCAATCCGGTCGCAGATTTCCACCAGTTACCCAGGTCGAGCGCGAGTTGAAACCCCTCCCCGGCGTAAGTAATCTGTCCCTCATGAATGATAAGACCGACATCCGCCTTGCCCCGTTTCACAGTGGAAAATATTTCGTCAAAGGGAACCGTTAGGGTCGGCACCTTGCCGGCAAAGAGACGCAACGCTAAATAGGCACTCGTCTTTTCACCGGGAACTGCAATCCGTTTGGATTGAAGCCATGCTTTGATACACTCCGGATCGGCCGGAGGTTCCTCGAGCGTGACTAGCATCGGCCCATACCCATCTCCCATGCTCGCGCCACATGGCAGCAGCGCATACTTATCGGCCAGATAAGCGTAAGCATGAATCGAAACAGCGGAGATGTGCAACTCTCCACGCAGGGCACGTTGATTCAACGTTTCGATATCCTGAAGAATATGTTCAAATCGATGCCCATGCGTGTCGATCTTATGCTGGGCCAGGGCATA
>DATMQC010000233.1:0-5962 GCA_035567275.1 Chthoniobacterales bacterium
AGAGTTCGTCCGCCACTGGGATGGCCCCGAACGGAAACGTAGTCGCAGCAATGCCGCAGACGATTACCTCTCAGACAAAGAAGCGATGGGAAGCGCTATCAAGGTGCTTCATCAGCGCAAAACGGGCATTCTTACGTGTCACCGAAGAGACGAATTCTTTGCTCGGACAACCGGCGGAATTGATTCAAGCCCTCCGCTTAGCTATCGGGATCGCGGCCAAGAATCCATAGCGGGTCGAAGGTAGCGAGCGGGTGTCGCTCGCAAACCGGGAAAAAAGAATTCACTTCGTTCCGTCCGATTTTAGGTTCCATTTCATTCCGAGCCGCTTCCTGAGCGGCTCTTGAGCCTGGAAATCTCACGAGCGCTCTGGCTCGGGAGATTTCCAGGCTAGTCATCATTCCAATGCCGCTTCAATGCGCTCTTCGCGTTATCCTTCTGATCATCCAGTTGGTCCATTCGGCGATCGACCTCGTCTTTTTTTGCCTTCCATTTCTCTTGGGCGGCACCATCCGAATGATCGGCCTGGTAGTCGTAATAATCCTTTTCACGCTTCATCGCATTTTTTCGGGCTTCCCATTCCGAATCGAACTGCTCGTACGCTGAATCCCTCGCTCTTTCAAACTCCTCCTTGCTGCGGTAGGTCGGAGTCTGCTCAACCCGTGGAGTCTTTGGGCGGACAGGCTTGGGCCTGGGTTGGGAGTTCTCTTTATCCGCGTTTTCTGGTCGCTTGGTTAAGGTAGCCGCAACTCCGGAAGTTAGTGTAAAGCTTACCGGCATGGAAATTCTCTGGCCCGTCCGGATATCAACAGTTTTGGTTTGATCCGGGACACCTTCGGAATGAACCAGGATCCGGTGCTGGCCCGGCGGCAATATCGCCTCGATCGGCAGTTTTCCTAAATCGAAACCGGTGATGCTAGCCTCGGCATCGGCACGGTCGCTCGAAATCGAAACCACTCCATAATCATGTTTGAACTCCACCACCTGCTTTTCATTCCCTGCCGGAACAAATTCCTCCGTTACGGGCGTCAAGGCGCCGATTCGGGAGACGAGTTGTACTCGTTGCGGCGGCAATTCCACCGTCACCGGAGTTTTTCCAAGCTCCGAACCGCTGAGAAAGATAGTTGCTCCCGGAGGATCGCTTTGAAGCGTGACATTGACGCCCTTGAACGTGTGCTCAACCGCCGCGGATGCGTTGGGCTGGATCTCAACTGCCTCATTGTAATCGGGCCATCCGGGCCGCTTGATACGCACGATATAGTTTCCCACGGGCAGGTTATTGATCACCATCGGGGTCTTTCCGATGGTCGTCCTATTGTCAGAATCCACGATTTCGACGGAGAGATTATTAGGCGTTGACTTGAGCGATAGCTCGCCAACATCGTGGATGAGGGTTATCACGCCGAGATCGTTGAGGCTCCCTTTGTTGATCTCGACTTCCAGCGAGCGAATCTGATAGCCCGGCAAGCTCAGCTGCAAAATGTGCTTCCCTTTCGGCAACGTGTAAGACGCAAGCGGAGTCTTACCAATATCCTGTCCATGCCACTTCACGGTAGCACCTTCCGGTTTAGTCGTAACAGAGACACTTCCCGTCTCCAGAGACGCTACCGGAGCCTCCGACTTGTGCAGGAAAAGGTTTACCCCAATCACAGCCCCCAGCGCGCAAACTAAAAAGAGCCCGATCCCAGTCAACATCATCCGCAGAAGGACGGGGGAAGTCCTCGGCTGGCTGTCGTCCTGATCGGCCGGCGGGTAAGCTTGGGAGGAACGCTGCGAAAGCGGACGATACATTGCCGGCCGCGGCTTGCCAGGCACCGGCGACGCGCCCACGACCGGATGAAAAACCGGAGGTTGATTCTGAATTTCAGCGGCCTCCAGATCGGACAGAAAATCCGATGCCGTTGCGAACCTGGTGGGTTCGGTTGCACCGGCGCGCAAGACAACGTTGCCAGGTTCGGACAGGTTTGGAACAGGATTCAACCTCGGGACGGCCCCGCCAGGGGAAGACGCTGGCTTAACGCCTCCCAAAAGTTCGTAGGTCACCAAGGCGAGCTGTTGAACGCGGTTCGTCGGAAAATCGAGCCCAACCGGATCGACCACTGTTTGCGTCGGCTCGGACAAATTCTCCGGCGTAATCTGTCCGAGGCTGAGGCCATCCAACTTCACGATAAAGGGAGGCCAGCTTGAGACGGGAGTTCTGTGCAATTCGTGAGATTCTTCCGCCAAGTGCGGAACTTCGACAAAAGCCTGCCTCAGCGACAATCGGCCCGTCACAATTTCACGCTCCGCAACGAAATCCAGAACTCTTGCGAGCGGTTTTGCTATCCGAAGAATCTCTTCCCATAAAAGCTCGCGACGAGCTCGGAGAAGCTCCAGCAGAGAAAATCCTTTAATCCACTCGCTAACGATAAACAGACCGCGGTCGTAGGTTTCGAAGCCGAGGATCTCGATGAGATTCGGGTGATGAATAACTCGAAATCGCTCAATTTCCTGCCTGAGAATTTCGATCCGTGTTGTGTCGTAGCCGGCTGCAAGCGGAAGCGGCCGAAGCCCGACAACACGGTTTGAGTGAAGATCTCGCGCCTTGAAGAGGTTGATGTCGAACGGAGATTGCCCCACGATCTGATATCGGTTCCGAATCACCTGCCCGGTCGCGAAGCCAGACGTAGTTGTTCCTGCAATGGTGGCTGCTCCCGGCCGGTTTGAACCCGCCGGAGCCGGATTCGGCGGGACAAGCGTTGGCGACTGACCCTTCAAATCGCTTAGGATGGCGTCGAGCTCCCGCTTCAAATCGGAGGGCGACTGAAAGCGATCTTCGGGCGATTTCGCCATCATCTTTGCTGCTAATTCCGCAAGCCGCGGATGCAGCCTGGTGAGAATCTCCGCCGGCAGCGGCTGGCTCAAATGCTGGTTGATAACACTGGCAATGGACCCTTGAAACGGAGGCCGCCCGGTAAGCATGAACCAAAGTGTCGCGCCGAGGGAGTAGAGGTCCGAGCGGATATCTATCTCTTTCTCCTCCAGTTGCTCCGGACTCGCGAAGTGGGGCGTACCGACAAATCCTCCCATTGACACCGTCACGGACTGATCAACCGCTGCGCTCAGCGATTTGGCCAAACCGAAATCGATAACCTTTACCAGCAAATGATCCTCATCGGCATCCAGGACCAACATGACATTGGATGGCTTGACGTCGCGATGGACCAATTTTTGGCGATCAGCCGCGATGAGAGCGCGCGCTACTTGCCGCGTTATTCTCAGCGCAAGATCTGCCGGGAGCGGGCCCTCGCGCTGAACGCGGCGTTCGACAGTTTCCCCTTCCACATACTCCATCGCATAGAAGAATCTCCCGTCCGAATTACCGAGGTGGAAAACTGTGGCAACGTTTGGATGCCTTAAGCTTGCTGCCGCTCGCGCCTCACGCAAGAATCGTTGCCGTGCGGTCTCGCTGTTCAGATACTGTGGGTTAATTACCTTCAGGGCGACATCTGAGCGCAGATTGGCGTCAAAGGCCTTGTAGGTCACGCCCATAGCACCCCGACCCAGTTCCCATAGCGAACCGTCCGCACGTCGCATGATTACGAAGTGTTCGAACTTATCTGAGTCGCCCATACGTTTTTGCCCGTCGCGGATGTAGATCGCCTATCCTACTCAGGCTTGTCTATATAGAATCGGTCCGGATTCGTTGCATTTGAGTCTCGGAATATCCCTGAGGGGCGCTCCGAAATGATTTTGTAGCCAGTCAAGACGAACTCCGGGTAAAAACTGTTCGAAGCCGGTTCGTAAACCGTCTGACCTGAGAAGTATCCTTGCAGACGGTACTCATAATTGTTGTCTGAACCAATCGCGTTGGCCTGCCGATCAGGAGCAAAGGTCTTTTGCTCATTTAACATCACAAGCTTTGCCGTGCTCCAGGGTTGTTGGGGGCGGCGGATATAACCCCAAAAGAAATAGTTTCTCCGGAAGAAACGCCGGCCTACGAAGTAATTTCCTGGGGCCTCCGCGGCGATCGCCTGATTCAGGGCCGCCTGCGAACGGGTGTAGCCGTCCTGGGTTGTCCCGCATCCCGCAAGCCAGAGGCCTGCGAGCATCACGATAATTATTCGAATTGGCCTCATAACAGTTTCTGAACATAGGTTTCCACCGCTCTGAGGAGATCCTCTTCATCTTGTACATCCGGCAGAGACACACCAGAAAAAACTGCCCAGGACTCCACATGCGTCACCGTTTCACCCGGCGCCACCTTCTTCATCGGTCCAAGGCTCTCCAGTTCAAAAATCTCGTGATTCGTGAATGTCTCGAAGTTCGAACCCATGTCCGGATAAGTTGCTCCTTCGATCAGCGGAATCGTCTTCAAAAAGAGCTCGTCACGAAGCACATATGCTACCCATTTTTCCGTGTGATGAAGGCCGAATTTCAGGGGAGGGCGGGCGCTCTGACTCAGTTTGGTAACCCGCCGGCCCAGGCGAAGGCGCTCGTCGGAAAGATCCGTAAAGGGCCAAACCACGATGGCTTGGTTAGGAAGAAAATCTTTTGGATGGCTGCCGAGAGGAGGCCTTGGGACTATCGCGTATCCATCCTCGGCCATTACGGAGAGGGCCCATGGCGCAAATTCCAATGGAGCGTCGCCGCGATTGGTGATGTGATGTTCGACATCAACTTTCGGACCGGACGCCTCTATCGTTACTACCATCTCCCGATAAATTTTCTCGGGGTAGTCCATAGTGTGAGAAACGCGCACCCTGTACTCGCCTTCGATTCGATGCTCAACCGCCGAATTATCAAGCACATAGGTCAGACTTCGGCCGTCAAGGGTTCGATCGAAATCCTCCGGCGCTGTCCAGAGGCGGTGTCCGCCGCGGATTTTCCAATCGGATTCGTTCGATTTTCCGCTTTGCTCGGCGACAACCTTAAAGACATTTTTCCCGTTAAGCGGCCGGAAGGAGATGATTCGCGGCCCCACTTCCAGCGTAATAACCAGCTCTACGGAGTCGTTGAAGAGTCTAAGATTTTTATTCCAGCCACCAAAGGGGATATATTCAGCCGCCATGAGGATGCAATTTGATGTTAGCGATAAGTTTAGGATGTTGGTGCAACTCTGACACCAGAGCCTCGATCGCATGCAATGTTTGAGGACTGATGTGGTGTTCCATCCCCTCGACATCATGGAAGATGACTTCCTCGCTTATCCCGAGCATGCGTAAAAAATCGGTCAACAGCTGATGACGGCGCATGATGTTGCGCGCCAGCGTTTCACCCGCGGTGGTCAATACCAGGCCGCGATACTTTTCGTACTTCAACAGACCTTCTGCATCCATTCGCTGGACCATATTCGTCACGCTGGCCTGCGAAATCTTTAAACCCTGCGCGATATCCGCGACCCGCGCGTAACCTTTTGTGTTAATCAGGTCAAGGATCTGCTCAAGATAATCTTCGACGGCGCTAGAGCGGCTTGAGGGAGCCGGCTTACTTGGCATAAGCAAAAAGTATCGCTTAAAGAGGTCCCAGGATCAATACGGGTTGTGTATACCGACACGGGTCGCTTTGCCAGAATTCCAGAAGTGCCCGAAACCGGAACCGTATCACGGCGCCGACGGAGCGGGCGCCCTCCAGGGAATCGGCCAGCAATGCCCATCCGTTTCGGCGGCGGCTTGGACGGCTGCGGTCCCTCGCAGCCGTCGTCGTCGAGAAAAACACTGTCTGGGCTTAACAAACCTGCAGAGTAACTGCATTGATTTGATGATTGAATCCGACGCTGCTGACCAGCGCGTCGGTGCCGCTGTGGGCGCGCGTTTGGCGGTTCACCGTCCGAAGTTTGGAACCTGCGTCGAGAGTTCCCGGTATCTGCCGGTGGCGCAAAGCGAGGCTGGCCAGTGCCACCTGAAGGATCGCACTCGCACCAAGCGCTTCTCCGACCGCCGGCTTCGGCGCATAAACCGGCACGGAATGGAAAAGCCGGGTAAAC